>JANOJW010000748.1:0-25996 GCA_031418955.1 Hyphomicrobiales bacterium
GCCTCGTCTACCTCGCCATTCGCGCCGTCACGCGCGGGCGGGCGGACGGCGCCGATCACATGGGCAATGTGCTCGAGCGGCAGTTCGGCCTTGACGCGCCGCGCCGGCGACAACTGTCGCGCCTCGCCGAGTTCACGCTGACGCTACTGCTGGGTCTGGCGGCGCTGCCAGCGCTGATGGTGCAGTGGGGCTTTTCGGGCGCCGACGTGCGCGACTGGCTGAAGGCCTTGCTGTTCGGCTTCGAGGTCGGTCAGTTCCGCATCTCGCTGTTCCGCATCCTGATCGGCGTCGCGCTGTTCATCGGCCTGCTGTTTCTCACCCGCATGGTCCAGCGGTGGCTGAAAGATCGCGTGATGGCGGAGGCACGCGTCGATCCGGGCATCGCCAACTCGGTCGAGACGGCGGTCGGCTATGCGGGCACAGCGCTGGCGCTGCTGGTCGCGGTCTCCTACGCCGGCTTCGACGTGACGAGCTTGGCGATCGTCGCCAGTGCGCTCGCGGTCGGCGTCGGTTTCGGTCTGCAGTCGATCGTCAACAACTTCGTGTCGGGTCTGATCCTTCTGGTCGAGCGACCGATCAAGGTCGGCGACTGGATCGTGGTCGGCGGCGAGCAAGGCAACGTTCGCCGGATCTCGGTGCGCTCGACGGAGATCGAGACCTTCGACCGCGCCAGCCTGATCGTGCCGAACTCGGAGTTGGTGACGGGGCGCGTCTTGAACTGGACGCACCGCAACCTGCTCGGCCGCACGATGGTCAAGATCACCGTCGAGCCGAACGCGGATGCCGAGCGGGTGCTGGAGATCCTGAAATCGTGCGCGGATGCACACCCCGAGGTGCTACGGCAGCCCGCACCGTCGGTCAGCTTCGACAACTTTTCGGCCAACGGCCTCGAGTTCACGATCCGCGTCACGCTCGGCGACGTCAATCGTACGGGCGCTGTTTCTACCGAGGTCCGTCTCGCGGTGCTGAAGGCGTTGCGTGAGGCCGGCATCGTGATGCCGAACCCGGCCTACGACATCCACCTGCGCGATCTCGATTTTGTCAAGGCGATCGCGCAGCGGATCGCCGAGCAACGCCAGGCCGACCAGGCCGCGTCTTCACCGGAGGCTTCGCGCGAGCCGCCACCGGTGCCCCAGCCGAAGAGCTAGATGAACCTCAGCGACCAGCCGTCGCGTCCCAGTCGGCGAACGCGGAGGCCGAAAGATCCGCGAGCCGCAGCGGCTTCACGGTCACGGCGATGGACGACGAGGCCCGGGGCTCGGCCCGGCGCGGGGCATCGACCGTGGTCGGTGGGCTGACGGGATCAACCGTCGCCACGGCATGGGAGCGGTCGCGCGTGTCTGCGCGAGCGGCATCCGGATAGACGACGAAACAGGCTGATGCGAGGGACGCAAGCACCATCCCTCGAACCAGGCATCGCGGCAAAGCCGCGCCACGACTGAAAGCCCCAAGACTGAAAGCCACGGTACCTACTCCGCAACGATACCCGACAGCGACATCTTCAAGATGCCAGCGCGAGGTTGCCCGAAGGTTAACCGCCGTCCCGAAATGAGACGCGAGGTTGCGACCGGCGAACGGCACGGCCGACGAAATTATTGGGCACCCTCGGTCATGGGGGTCGGAGTGCGGGAATGCCTCGCGCAGCCTCACGCAGGCTCGTGCATCGCGGTCGCCATGGTCTTGGCTACAGGGGTAGCCGGCGGGTCCGGCACCGCAAAATTCGGGGTCGACCGCGGCCGGCCCATGCGCAGCGCTCGAGCCGTCCGTGGGGGCGGCCCGCGATTGGTCGAGTTGGCGCATCATTCGCTGGAGAAGACCTTCAAGAAGCGCCGGCCGGTCTGCTGGCGTGTTGGAGGATCCGGATCGAGATGCTGACTGCGCTTCTCTGGGTCGTCCGTCCGCACGATCTCGACCTCGGCCTCCTCGATGTCGGCGCGGTAGGCCTCGTAGCTGGCGCTGTCGAATTCGGCGGTGTGTTCGGGTTGCTTCAGGCGGATCGACAGAGCGACAGGCGCTGATACCGGGCGCGAGGGCGCTGCATCGCCACGGTCCGATCTGGCCGCCTCGTTGACGATCTCGACCACGGCCTCGTCGACCTCGACCTCGTGGGCGCCAGTAGGCCACACACGAGTGCCCCTGACACCGACGAGTGCGTCGAGATCGGCCTCGAGGGCGGACAACCGGTCGCCGTTCGCCAAGCGCTCGCCACGCGCAAGGTGGCCGTCATTGGGTGACAGCCTGCTGACGACCTCGATGACGGCCTCGTCCTCGTGTGCGGACCCGTCGGGGGGGGCGCGTTCAGAGGAGCCCACCAGCTGGTTGGCGGGCGGAGGATCGAGCGCGATCGGCGCGGGGAGCGAGGCTGCGATACCAGCGGCGAACCCACGCACGGTCGGTCGAGGCTCGGGCTGGGCTGCGTCGGGCGTAGCGCTCGGCGCGACGGCTGCGGTCTCGCGGAGCGGACGATCGTCGATGGGTGGCAGCACAGGGGCGGCCGTCAGCGAGGGCGGCGCGAGGCGCGGGCGTGGCGCCGGCAACTCCGCCACGGACATCGGGTGCTGGGGTTCAGTCGGGGCCGGCGGCGGCGCGCCGGGCGCCGACCACGGCAGGACGCCGCCGAAACGATCGCGATTCGGAGCCGGGTCGGCCGCCTGGCGCGGCTGCAGGACGCTGCCGATTAGTCGAATGCGGCTCAGATCGGCACGCTGGCGCTCGGGTGCGGGGATCGGGGGGATGGGGGACGCCGACGCGAGCGGTGCGATTTGCGGGACGGGCGTGGCAGGCAGCGACACGGCGGGCACGGCGTCCGACGCCTGCGGGCCCTGCGCCCCCGGCGCCCCGCTCGTCGCAGCGTCGGGACGCGGCACGGACAGTGTCGCGGCTTTGACCTTGATCCGCATCTTCGACCCATCCGCTCCCTCGGCCAGGTCGGCGTGGGTGTCCCGCGCTGGTGCGGGCGCGGCGCCGGTCAGTCGCGCCATGGCTTCGCGGATGTCCTGCAGCGCTCGCCATTGCGGCAACTGGCGGTCGAGGGAAACGTGCAGCGCCGCCTTCAATTTGAGGCCGTCGACGGTCTGGATCTGGTCGCCACGCGCTTCGCGGTCCTCGAGCTGCAGCAGGGCACGCCATGCCTCCAGCTTCCAGAGCTCAGCCTCGAGGGCCGTCTCGGCCGCTTTAAGACTGGCTACAGCGCCCGCCATGGCGTCGCTCGGTGCGCTCATCGTTGCGTGCTCACCCCCGACATCCAGGAGGCGCCTCCGATTGTGACCCGCGGGTGTCGAAGTCAGCCGCGTGGTTTGGCCACAGCATGGCCCGTCCACCTCGGGTTGGGCAATCTGACTAGCGCGAATTGCGTAAATTCGCCATTGGCTTCGGTGGCGACCACACCGGGCGCATCCGATCTCCCCTGTGTGCGATGCGGCCGCAGCACATAGTCTCGACGACCGTGGTCGCCGGGCGATAGTGTAGGTGAAACGATTCAGGGGAACGGATGGGTCGGCAACTCAGGGTCTTGCGGCGCGCACTGTGGACGCTGGTGGAAAACAGCGGCTTCTCCATGGCGGGGGCCATTGCGTTCTCATTCCTGCTGTCGCTGTTCCCGTTCTGCATTTTTCTGGGTGCGCTGGCCGGTACGATCGGCGGGCGCAATCTCGCCGCCTATGCCGTCAGCCAATTGTTCGAGGTGGTCCCGGAGACGGTGGCCCGGGCGCTCGAGCCCGAGGTCGTGCGCGTGATGGGCCAGAGCCAATACGGGCTGCTCACTATCGGTGCAGCGGTTTCGCTGCTGTTTGCGACCAGTGCGGTGGAAACACTTCGGGCTGCCCTCAATGTTGCCTATCACGTGCGCGAGATGCGCTCCTACGTGTGGTGCCTCGCGCAGTCGTCGCTGTTCGTGTTCGCGACCGCCGCCGGGATGCTGGTCGTCGCCTGGGGCGTCGTGGTGGGGCCAGCGATCGTCGCCAACAGCAAGTCGGCCGCGCTGCACTGGCTGCTCGCCCACGGGCTGTTCTCGCTTCCCGTGCGCTATACCATCGTGTTCGCGGTCACACTTGGCCAGCTGCTGACCTATCACCTGTGGCTGGCGGCCGGGCGGCGGTCCGTTCGCGAGGTGTGGCCGGGCGTGCTGCTGAGCCTCGGGTTCTGGATCCTGGCGGCCGTGCTCTACTCGACGTGGCTGACGGTCAGCGACTACACCAAGTTCTACGCAGGGCTCACGCAGCTGCTCTCGGCGCTGATCTTCTTCCAGGTCACCGGCATGATCATGATCCTGGGCGCCGAGTTCAACCGGGCGCTGGCGGAGGCACGCTCCGAGGCGACGCTGGCGTGACGGTCGACCCGGCCGCTGCGGCCATCGCGGTCGCCTCGAAGTCTGGCCTCGCCCTACACCTGGACCTGTGTGCCGACCTCGACCACGCGGTCGGTCGGGATCTTGAAGTACTCGGTCGCGTCCTCGGACTTGCGCGCCATCCAGATGAACAGCCGCTCCTGCCAATGCGGCATCGAGGTCTTGGCGGTGGTCCGCAGCGAGCGGCGCGACAGAAAGAATGACGTTGCCGGGAAGTCGACGTTCAGGTCCTTGCGCCGGCAGTGCTCGAAGATCTTCGGTACACTTGGCGTTTCCATGAAGCCGTAGTGCGCGATCACCCGGATGAACCCATCCGACAGCCGCTCGATCTCGACGCGGTCGTGGCGGGGCACGCGCGGACGGTCCTCGGTCCGGATCGTCAGAATGATATTGCGCTCATGCAGCACGCGATTGTGCTTGAGGTTGTGCAGCAGCGCGGTCGGCGCGGACTCAGGGTCACCGGTCAGGAATACGGCCGTTCCCGGCACCCGGTGCGGCGGTTTCGCCTCGAGCTTGCCGATCAGCCATTCGAGCTCGGCTTCCGATTTCTTCGTCACCCGTGCCAGCACCTTCGAGCCGTGCAGCCAAGTGAACATCATCAGCGACATCGACAGGCCGATGACCAGCGGGAACCAGCCGCCTTCGAACAATTTCAGCATGTTTGCGGTCAAGAAGGCCTGTTCGAGCAGCAGCAGCGGCACGATCAGCAGCAACGCCTTCCAGAGTGGCCAGCGCCAGTATTGCCACACGACGAAGAAGGCCATCATGGAGTCGATCACCATGGTCGCGGTGACGGAGATGCCGTAAGCGGCGGCGAGCTTGGTGGATTCACCGAAGTAGGCGACGCAGAACAGCGAGCCGATCATCAGCAGCCAGTTGACCCGCGGCAGGTAGATCTGGCCAGCCATGCTTTCCGACGTGTGGCGGATGGAGAATCGCGGCAATATACCGAGCTGGATCGCCTGCCTCGTAATGGAGAAGGCGCCGGTGATGACGGCCTGGGCGGCAATCACGGTCGCACAGGTGGCCAGCAGCACCATCGGGATCAACGCCCAGTCCGGATAGAGCTTGTAGAAGGGATGCGCGATGGCGGACGGATCGGAGAGCACCAGCGCGCCCTGGCCCAGATAGTTCAGCACCAGCGAGGGCAGCACGATCAGCGACCAGGCGAACTGGATCGGCTTGCGGCCGAAATGTCCAAGATCGGCATAGAGCGCCTCGGCGCCGGTCACGGCCAGGAACACGAGCCCCATAATGGCGAGGCCAAGCAGCCCGTTCGTGAACACGAGCTTGATGCCGTGGATGGGATTGAAGGCCTGAAACACCCGCGGGTCGTCGACGATGTGGATCAAGCCGCCGATCGCGAGCACCATGAACCACACGAACGTGATCGGCCCGAAGAACGACGCGACCTTGTCGGTGCCGCGCGATTGCACGGCGAACAGACCGACGAGAATGACCATGGTGATCGGCACGACGGCGACCGAGAACACCGGCGAGACGAGCTTCAGGCCTTCGACGGCCGAGAGCACCGAGATTGCGGGCGTCAGGATCGCGTCGCCGTAGAAGAATGAGGCGCCCAGGACGCCGAGCAACAGCAGCACGGGGGCCGAGCGCTTGGCGACCGACTGGCCGAGCACCATCAGCGCGAAGGTGCCGCCTTCGCCGTTGTTGTCGGCGCGCAGCAACACGATGACGTACTTCAGTGTCACGACGAGCAGAAGGGCCCACAGGATCAGCGACAGCACGCCGAGGACGGCCTCTGGACCGGTCATGCCATGGTTCTTGGCGTGCGTGACGGCTTCGCGGAAAGCGTAGAGCGGGCTCGTTCCAATGTCGCCGTAAACGACGCCGATCGAGCCGAGGGCCAGGGCCCAGAACTTGCCCTGGTCGGTCGCATGCTGGGCCTCGCCACCGTGAGCGCCCACGTAGGTCTGTGCCATAGGCACCTCTCCTGAAGCCTGCCGCGAGCGGCAGGCGGGCGGGCTTATACGCCTACGAACTGCGGAACGGAAGTCGTCTGTGGCCCGGGTATGACAGTTAGTTGCGGACCGGCCGCAGCCTAGTCCAAAGGCGGCGCCCGGTGCATGTCCGCGTGTGCGGGCGGGATATGCAGAATTCACTGGTTAAAACAGCAGGCTAACAGCTTTTACTCTCGCCCGCCGGGCAAACAGCCGACGCCGTATAGGGTGTTTTGTGCGGTGCAGCAAGGGGTGTGTTATCGCGCCCCGAAATGGCTGATCAGCGCGTCGAGCGTGGCACCGGGGGCTTCCTGCAGCATCATGTGGCCTGAGTCGCCGAGCACGATCGCTCGGGCGCCGGGGACGGCGGCGGCGAGGTCCTGCCCCTTTCGGGCCGGTGTCATCACGTCATTGGCGCCGAGAATCGCCAGTGTCGGCACGGCAACACGGCGTGCGCTGTCGAGCCCCGACGTCCAGGCGGCGCAGGCGGCAAGATCAGCCGCAAGCACGCCGCTGGCGTTGCGGTCGAGCAGGGCGCGGGCGCCACCGGTCATCCAGAGTCCGGGGGCCGAGTTGCGGCCGAGTTTTGCCGAAGGTCCAAAGCACCAACCGGTCATCATGTCGTAGGCCCTGGCCGGGTCATCCCGCGCGGCCGCGAGCAGGGTCGGGTGTACCGGCATGGCGGACGAGACGCCGAGCAGCGCCAGGCCGGTGACGCGAGCGGGCGCTTGCGCCGCCACTTCGAGGGCGATCACCGCCCCCATGGAGTGGCCGACCAATGCCGCGTCCTCGAGGCCTGCCGCCGTCATCAGCGCCAGCAGCCAGTCACGCAGCTGCTGAATGGTGGCGAGCGGCGGTCCCTGCGACCGTCCGTGGCCCGGCAAGGCGACGGCAAGCACCGACCAGCCATGCCAGGCGAACCAGCGGGCCGGGAGCTGCCAGCAGGTGTGATCGAGGCCGGCCCCGTGGATGAAGACGATGGCCGGCCTGTCAGCATCGAACGGCTTACCACCGGTGGCGGCATAGACCTCGCGGCCATCGACCCTCAGGTGCATCGTGATCAACCTTTGCTCGGGTTTTCGGCGCGCGGCTGGGAGGCCTTCAGGGCCTGGTCGAGATCCTCGGTCAGGTCCGCCGCGTCCTCGAGCCCGATCGAGAGGCGCACCAGCTCCTCGCCGATGCCGGCGCGGTGCAGCTCCTCGGCGCTCATCTGCTGGTGCGTCGTGGAGCCCGGATGAATGACCAGGGATTTGGCATCGCCGACGTTGGCCAGGTGCGAGAACACCTTCAGCCGCTCGATCATCGTCGCGCCGGCCGCCCGGCCGCCCTTGATGCCAAAGCTCATCATGGCGCCGACGCCCTTCGGGAACTGCCGTTTGGCCAGCGCCTGGTCGGCGTGCGTCTCGAGGCCCGGATACTTGACCCATTGGACGGCTGGATGAGCGCTGAGGAACTTCGCGATCACGACCGCGTTGGCGACGTGGCGGGCCATGCGAACGGGCAGCGTCTCGAGGCCCTGCAATAAGTAGAACGCGGTTTGCGGGCTCATCGAGGCGCCGAAATCGCGCAGGCCTTCGGCGCGCGCGCGCATGATGAACGCGGCGGGTCCGAACTCCTCGGCGAAGGCCAAGCCATGATAGCCCGCATAGGGCTCCGTCATGGTCGGGAACTTGCCCGAGCGCGCCCAGTCGAAGCGGCCGCCGTCGATCACCACGCCGCCGATCGCTATGCCGTGGCCGCCGATGAACTTGGTCGCCGAGTGCATGACGATGTCGGCGCCCCATTCGACGGGTCGGTTGAGATAAGGCGTCGAGAACGTGGAATCGATCATCAGCGGCAGGCCGTGCGCGTGCGCGATGTCGGCGACGGCCTTGATGTCGAGCACCTCGAGGCCCGGATTGCCGAGTGTCTCGCCGTACACGAGCCGGGTGCGGGGCGTGATGGCCTTGGCGAACTCGGCCGGGTTGCGCGGGTCGACCAGCGTCGTCTCGATGCCGAAGCGCGGCAACGTGTGGACGAACATGTTGTGGGAGCCGCCATAGAGCCGCGAAGACGCGACGATGTGGCTTCCAGCTCCCATCAGCGTCACGACCGCCAGATGCAGCGCGGCCTGCCCGCTGGCGGTCGCCACCGCGCCGACACCGCCTTCGAGGGCTGCCATGCGTTCCTCGAACACCGCGACCGTCGGGTTGGAGATGCGCGAGTAGATGTGGCCCGCGCGCTCGAGGTTGAACAGTTGTGCTGCATGATCGACTCCGTCGAACACGAACGACGTGGTCTGGTAGATCGGCACGGCGCGGGCGCCGGTCGCGGGATCGGGTTGTTGGCCGGCGTGCAGCGCCAGCGTGTCGAAGCGGGGGTACTGGTCGCGGGACATGAGGTCTCGGTTGGCTTGCTTTCTGATCGCAAGCTCGATCGTACAGATCCGTTGGCCGGCGCGCCACATCGCCAGCAAAGCAACCTCACAGCCTCAGCACCGTGTTATCGAACCGGTTCGTCGCAAGCCAACGTTCGGCCCACAGTACCCTTTCGAGCAGTTCGAGGCTCAGCCGATCGCGATGCAACATTACCCGTAACGGATCACCGGCGCGAGACCGCCGGCGCCGGGTGCGAGAAGGCGAGGCAACTCGCGCGGCGCGTCGTCGAAAGCGATCTCGTCGGCGACGAGGCGGTCGAGGCGCGGATCGTCGAGCAGCCGCATTGCCGCGCCGAGCCGGCGTCCGTGGTCCCAGCGCGGACGGCGGCCAGCCGAGACGTGCCCCACCTGCGACGACACGAGGCGCAGGCGCTGGCTGTGGAACGCGCCGCCGAGCTTCACGGGCACATCGCAGTCGCCGTACCAGGACACCTCGACGATCGTCGCCTCGAGGCCCGCGCAAGCGATTGCCGTATTGAGGCCCGCCGCCGAGACGCTGGCGTGGAACACGACGTCGGCGCCTGTGATGGGGGCAGTACTGAATCGCGCCCCCATCGCCTCGACAATCGCCTGCCTGTCGGCGGCAACGTCGATCACGGTGACCTCGGTGCCCGGCAGGCGCGCTGCCAGAAACGCGATCAGGAGCCCGACGAGTCCGGCTCCCACCACCACGATCCGGTCGGCGGGGCCGGCGCCTGAATCCCACAGCGCGTTGAGCGCCGTCTCCATGTTGGCCGCGATGGCGGCCCGGCGGGGCGGGATGCCGTCGGGCACCACGGTCAGTTTCTCGGGCGGGGCCAGAAAGTAATCCTGATGCGGATGCATGCAGAACACCGTCCGGCAACGGAGGGTTTCGGGGCCTGCTTCGACCACGCCCACGGCGCAGTAGCCGTACTTCACCGGGAACGGGAATTGCCCCTCCTGCATCGGGGCGGTCATGCGCCCCCATTCGCTCTCCCCGACCAGGCCTTGCGAGACCAGTCGCTCGGTACCCCGGCTGATGCCGCTGTACAGCGTCCGAACGAGCGCCAGCCCGCCGCCGGGTGGAGCCAACGGCGCCTGGCGCATCTCGACGACGCCCGGCGCCGCATACCAGATCGACCGGGCCACGCGTTTCGAGCCGGCCGAGCGACGCGGTGGCTGGGGCTTGTCGTCGTTCATGGGTGGTTCACCCGTCCTGTGATGGAACCGCGCGCGCTTCCTGCGACCCCAGTCCTGAAGTCCCAGTACCGAAATCTCACCATTCCCGCAGTCCCAGACTTGATCCGACGAGCGTTGCGCCGCATGACCGACCGTGTCCAGTCCGCCTCCATCGAGGCCCCGTCCTTTACGTCGAGCCCGCCAAGCCCCATGAGCACCACCACCACCGCCCCGCGTGATTCCGCGAGCCATACCGTACCGACCGGTCTCCAGACAACCGCCGAGCTTCGCCGTCGCCGCATGCTGATGCTGGCGCTCAACGTTGTCGCGTGGTTGGCGATGATGTGGGTTGCCGCCCGCATCCTGGGCAGCGGGGGCTGGTCGCTGCTCGACGTGATCCTGCTCGCCTGCTTTGCAGCCGGCACGCCGTGGACGGTGCTCGGCTTCTGGAATTCGGTGATCGGCCTCTGGCTGCTGCATGTCCACACGTCGCCGATGGCCGAGGTGGCGCCGTTCGCGGCCGCCGGGGACTTGGCCACACCGATCACCACCAAGACCGCGATCTTCATGACCGTGCGCAACGAGGATCCGGCGCGCGCGATCCTGCGGATGAAGACCATCAAGGCGAGCGTGGATGCCACCGGCGAAGGCGCCGCGTTCAGCTATTTCATCCTGTCCGACACCAACGACGCAGCCGTCGCCGCAGCCGAAGAGCAGGGCGTCGCCGCGTGGAAGGCCGCCGACAAGGACGGCGATCGCATCACCTATCGCCGCCGCACCGACAACACCGGCTTCAAGGCCGGCAACGTGCGCGAGTTCTGCGACCGCTTCGGCCGCGACTACGAGCTGATGCTGCCGCTCGATGCCGACAGCCTGATGTCCGGCATCACCATCGTGCGCCTCGTGCGCATGATGCAGGCCCACCCCAAGCTCGGCATTCTGCAATCGCTCGTCGTCGGCATGCCGTCATCGTCGGCATTCGCCAGAATCTTCCAGTTCGGCATGCGCCACGGCATGCGCTCCTACACCATGGGCCAGGCCTGGTGGGTCGGCGACTGCGGCCCGTTCTGGGGCCACAACGCGGTGGTGCGCATCAAGCCGTTCGTCGAGCAGTGCGAGCTCCCCGTTCTGCCTGGCTCCCCGCCGCTCGGCGGCCATGTGCTCTCCCACGATCAGGTCGAGGCGACGTTCATGCGCCGCGCCGGCTACGAGGTGCGCGTGCTGCCCGTCGAGGAAGGCTCCTGGGAGGAGAACCCGCCGACCATGCTCGATTTCGCCAAGCGCGACGTGCGCTGGTGCCAGGGCAACATGCAGTATGTCAAACTGCTCGGCACGCCGGGCCTCTTGCCGATGAGCCGCTTCCAGCTCGTCTGGGCGATCCTGATGTTCGTTGGCATTCCCGCCTGGACGTTCATGATCGCAACACTGCCGATCTCGGCATGGATGGCGCAGGGCGTGCCGAACTATCCCGTCGGCCTCGCCATCGGGCTCTACGTCGCGTTCTTCCTAATGTACCTCTCGCCGAAGATCGCGGGCCTCATCGACGCGGTGCTGACCAAAGGCGGCATGGCACGCTACGGCGGCCCGGTGCGGTTCGCTTTGTCGGCGGCGATCGAGCTTGTGTTCTCGTTCCTGCAGGGCGCCGTCTCCACCATCCGCACGACGATTTTCATGATCGGCCTCGCGTTCGGCAAATCCGTGGTGTGGGGCGGGCAATCGCGCGACGCCTATGGCATCTCGTGGCGCACGGCGGCGGAGAACCTGTGGCCGCAGACGCTGTTCGGCGTCGTCGTATGCGGGCTGTTGTGGCTCATCGCACCGGCGGTGTTCTGGTGGAGCCTGCCGCTGACCGCCGGCTACCTCGTCGCGATTCCGTTCGCAGTGATCACCGCCTCGCCCGCACTCGGCCGCTGGTTTCAGCGGTGGGGCCTCGCCGGCATCCCCGAGGATTTCGCGCCGCCGCCCGAGATCAAGGCGGTGATGGGGGAGTGAGGAAGCGTTAACGGCGCATCCGCGCCCTTATGCCTGCTTCGCGGACGACGACGTGGCGACGGCGCTGCAGCGGTACGAGTTGCGAGAGCGTCGCGCCGGCGGCCTAGCTTTGCGCCGCAGCTTGTCCTGCCCATCCTACAGCAGTTGAACTCGCGGACGGCAAGGTCGCTAGAGTTCAATTTGCCTCGCCTCGAGCAAGGCCACGGTCGAGCGTCGCTGACTGGGTGCGTCACGAATTTGGAACTGCGATGCATGCAATCCACCCGAGCGCTGCGTCAAGCGTCGCAGCCGATCCGATCCGCCAAGCCTCTGCTGCATCTTCAGGGTTGATGGCGGCCCAAGCAATGCACACTCGCCTTTGCACGCGCCGTCGATCGGCTGGCGATCCGGGAGTGCCAATCGCTTCGCGCATTGCAGCCGCAGTCGCAAAGAGGCGGATGGCAGGTTGGGCTTGCCCTTCCAGAGCCATCCGCGACGCATGGCCTTCGAGACATTCGGCGATGCCGCGCTTGTCTCCGAGATCGCAGCGCAAGGCGAGGCTTTCGGTTTCGAAGCGCAATGCGTCTGCGTTCGCTCCCCGAGCAATGGCCGCTGCCGCCAGATAGTGGAGAGCCCACGCGAGACCTCTGGGCTCGTCGATCTGACGGAACAGTTCGACGCATTCCGCCAAGTAACGGCCGGACTGATCCGCATCTCGATCGAGAGCGATCACGCCGAGATAGTGCAGTGACAGCGCGATGCCGCGGACATCGGCAATCTGGCGGGTCAAGGCAAGGCTCTCTTCAAGCAGTTTGACGGCCTCTTCATCATCTTCGATGTCATGCGCGATACGTCCCAGATTTCGGAGCATCCATGCTGCCGTCCAAGCATGGTTCAATGGGCGCGCAATGCGCAACGCGTCTTCCAGCATGTTGCGGGCCTGCGTTAGGTCCCCTTGATACTGAATGGCGATTGCTTCGAGGCCTTGGAGCCAAACGGCGTCCACGAGCAGTCCGAGTTGCCGATAAGCACCGGCAGCCTCATTGGCCAGCGAGCGTGCGCGCGCATAGTCACCTTGCAGGAACGCGAAGTTGGCGCGCGCTCTCAGTACTCCTGCAGAGGCTGGAGCGGACATTCCATCAGCGGCCAGCATGGCCCGCCGCGTCCATCCGCGACCTTCCGAAAAATGACCCCGAACACCCCAGAACCACCAGAGGGTCCCAGCCAATTGGGCACCCAATTCGGGATCGCCACTTTCCTCAAATGCCCAGGCGAGTGCGGCGCGCATATTGTCGTGCTCGCGTGCGAGGTGCGCCAGCCACGCTTCTTGTCGAGGACCGCGTATGTGAGCTTCGCCGTCCTCGGCCAATGCTCGGCAGAAGCGGGCATGGCGTTCGCGCACACCGGAGGCATCGGGACCTTCTGCCAGTTTCTCGGCTGCAAACTCGCGCAGTGTTTCCAGCATCGAGAACCGCGTACGTCCTGCGGCATCTTTCCTCTGTAGCAAACTCTGGTCGAGCAGCCGGCCCAAGCTGTCCAGAACATCAAGACCTTGCACATCGCCAGCGACGGCCTCGGCCGCTTCGGGCGTGAAGCCGCCGACAAAGACACTCAGCTGATGGAACAGTTTTTTCTCGGACGCGCCGAGCAGTTCATGGCTCCAGGTGATCGTTTTGCGGAGCGTCTGTTGCCGCGCCGGCAGATCGCGCGGTCCGGCACTCAACACCGGCAGCCGCTGCGTCAGTCGTTGCAGCAATTCGGTTGGGGTGTGCATTCGTACCCGCGCAGCCGCCAGCTCGATTGCCAGCGGCAGCCCTTCGAGGCGCAGACAGATTTCCGCGACTGCTAGGCGCGATTCTGTCGTGCTCGTCAGGTCTGCGAACGCTGCTTGCGCGCGCGCCATGAAGAGGCGTTCGGCTTCGGAGGCCTCGCGCTCATCACCCATTGCGCCACGCGCAACATGGTCGAGTGCTGGTAGCGTCAAGGGTGGCACTCTAATATCAGCTGTCCCAGACGCCAGAGCCCCCAGACGTCAGAGCCCCAAGAGGTTCTGGCGTCTGAATACCTCTGGCAATCCGGAAGGCAAGGCTCACTGGGCCAAACCTGACCTCGATCGCATCGCGGCGCCAGGACGGTCTACGCACGCAGCCCTCACCCTACATACGCCATCGCCTCGATCTCGACCTTCATGCGTGGGTCGACGAGGCTCGTCACCTCGACCAAGGTCGACGCCGGCTTGTGCTCGCCGAAGAACGCGATGCGCCGCGGATTGATCAGCGGGCGCTCCTTGATGTCGGTCATGAACACCAGCACCTTGACCACGTGCTCAGGGCCTGCGCCCGCAGCTTTCAGGCACTTCGCCATCGTGTTCATGGCATTGTCGAACTGCGCGACCGTGCTTTCGGGTATCGAGCCGTCGGGTGCTTGCCCGACCAGGCCCGAGACCCACACGATCGGCCCCGCTTTCGTGACATGGCAGAAATGGCTGACCGGCTCGCGCTCGCCGGCAAGCGTGATGCGTTCGATTTTCGCGGCCACGGTCGTCTCCTTGAGGCTATAATCGTTGGACGAGGCGAGTCTGGTTAAGCTTAACGCGGCTTGGCTTTTGACAGCGTCACGCTGGTCTGGCACTTTTTGGCTAGGCTGCGCAAGGTGGGTCCACGGAGCGGACGGAGCGGCTAGGTCGGAGCGAGCCCTCCCACTTCCGAGTGAGTCGAGCACAACGCTGGAGCGGGCGAAGTCTGACACGACGCAAGTGCCGTTGCTCGCCGCCGTCGAGACGTCATCGCTCGGTCCGCGCCTGCTCAATCGATCTCCGACATGAACCGTCAACACCGATGGGCTCCCCGCGCTTGACGCACCGGGCAAGGCGGGGCAGAGCAGGCCGACGCCGCTGATTTGGAGCCCCGATGCGCTGCCCCTACTGCGCCTCCGACAACACCCAGGTCAAGGACAGCCGTCCGACCGAGGAAAACCAGTCGATTCGCCGACGGCGCATCTGCCCGGACTGCGGCGGCCGCTTCACCACGTTCGAGCGGGTGCAGCTTCGCGAGTTGACCGTGATCAAGCGGTCGGGACGCCGCATCCCCTTCGATCGCGACAAGCTCGCCCGCTCCGTCGAGATCGCCCTGAGAAAGCGCCCCGTCGAGCCCGAGCGCGTCGAGCGCATGCTGACCGGCATCGTCCGGCAGCTCGAAAGCCTCGGCGAGAACGAGGTGCCCTCCTCGGCCATCGGCGGGCTGGTCATGGAGGGCCTCAAGGCCCTCGACCCCGTCGCCTACGTGCGCTTTGCCTCCGTCTACCGCGATTTCCGGGAGGCCGCCGACTTCCACGAGGTTCTGGGCGAGATCGCAGCCACGCCCGAAGCCGCGGCCGGCCTCGTGGCCGTCCCCGCGCAGGGAGAGCGCAAGCACTGAGCCGATGCGGGACATGCGAGACACGCGCGCCGAGTTCGACTTGCATATGATGGGGATCGCCATCCGCATGGCGCAGCGTGGCATCGGCACGACCGCACCCAACCCTTGCGTCGGCGCCGTCATCGCCGACGAGGCGACCGGCGAAGTGATCTCGCGCGGCTGGACCCAACCCGGCGGTCGCCCGCACGCCGAGAAGGAGGCACTGGCGCGCGCCGGCGATCGCGCACGGGGGCGCACCATGTACGTGACCCTCGAGCCCTGCGCCCACACCGGCCGCGTCCCGACCTGCTCGGACGCCATGGTCGCGGCGAGTTTGAAGCGCGTCGTCTGCGCCATCCCCGACCCCAACCGCGTCGTCTCGGGTCGCGGCTTTGCGCAATTGCGACGGGCCGGCGTCGAGGTGGACGTCGGGTTGCGCGCCGAGGAAGCTCGCTGGGTCACTCTCGGCCACATCTACCGCCACACCGAGCACCGTCCCTTCGTGCAGCTCAAGATGGCGCTCGACGCCAATGGCCGCGTCGCTGCCGGCAACGGTGCACCGGTCTGGGTTACGGCTGAGGAGGCCCGCGCCTACGCCCATCTGCTGCGCGCGGAAGCCGACGCGATCCTGGTCGGCGCCGGCACCGTCATTGCCGATGATCCCGAGCTCACCTGCCGCCTTCCCGGTCTCGTCTCCCGCTCGCCCGACCGCATCGTGCTCGACACGCGGCTGCGAACGCCGGCCGCTGCCCGCGTCTACCGCCAGTCCGGCGCCCGCCCCCGCGCCTGGATCGCGGCGTCCGTCAGCGCGGACGAGCGCGCACGATCCGGTCACAGCGCCCAAGGCGCGCTCATCCTCGACGTCGGCAGCATCGACGGCCGCACGCTCGATCTCGACGGACTGTTGGACACGTTGATCGGGAACGGCATCACGCGCCTGCTCGTGGAGGGCGGACCGACAGTCTGGAACGCCTTCCTCAGCGCAGGCTTCGTGGACGAGGTCTGCGTCGTGCACGGCGCCGGCACGGCCGCCTCCCAGGTCATCCCGGTGATCGACGGCGATCCCGATGATTACTTCGCCGCCTATCGGCTGAAGCCCGCCAGCCGCCGCAACCTCGGCCCCGACACCCTGCGCATCTACCGTCGCGAGTCGCCCTGATGAAGCCCTTCCGCTACTTCGTCCGCGTGCGCTACCAGGACTGCGACAGCCAGCACGTCGTGTTCAACGCGCGCTACGGCGACTATCTCGATCTCGCCATCACCGAGTTCCTGTCAGCGACCATGCCGGACCGCAACCCGGTCGCGAACCAGTTCGAGATCCAGGTCAAGAAGCAGACCATCGAATGGTCCGCGCCCGCCCGCTTCAACGACGTGCTCGAGATCTCGACTTTCGTCTCGCGTATGGGCAACAGCTCGTTCGACGTCCGCTTCGAGATGCGCGTCGCGGGAAAGCCCGAGATCATCGTGACGGGCGATGCCGTTTACGTGCACGTCGAGGACGACGCCGGCCGCTGGAAGAGCACGACGATCCCCGACGGTCCCAAGCAGCAGTTGCTCGCTGGAGCCACAGGCCGGATCGTGGACCACGCCGGGTATTTCCCGATCATCGTACCGTAGGCTGGGTCAAGCGGGCCCGGATGTCCCACGACTACCGCAGAGGTCGTTCCCGCGCGACCCAGCGCACGGGCTGGGTCGCGCGGGGATCAAAGTCTGGGCCTGTGACCGAGAACTCGGGCCCGCTTGACCCAGCCTACATCATTCCCTCGAAGGCGCTGAGGCGTTAGATGTTCGAAGGGTCCAGCCAAAGGCTAGCGAGGTTCCCATGTTCACCGGCATCATCACCGACGTCGGCGAGGTCATCGAAAAGCGCGGCGGCGTGTTCACGATCCGCTCGTCGTATGCGGCGGGCGGCATCGCGCTCGGCGCCTCGATCTGCCACGACGGCTGCTGCCTGACCGTAACAGACGTTCGCCCCGACGGAACGGGCAGCCGCTACACGCTCGACGTCTCCAACGAGACGCTGTCCAAGACGACGCTCGGCGATTGGGCGGCGGCGCGCCCCGTCAACCTCGAACGCGCGCTGAAGGCCGGCGACGAGCTCGGCGGCCACATCGTGTCGGGCCACGTCGATGGCACGGCGACAATCGTCGACATCCGCCCCGACGGCGACAGCCGCCGGCTGACGTTCGAGGCGCCCGCCCACCTCGCCCGCTTCATCGCGCCGAAGGGTTCGGTCGCGCTTGACGGCGCCTCGCTGACGGTGAACGAGGTCGTGGGCAACCGCTTCGGCGTCAACCTGATCCCGCACACCTTGACGGTCACCACATGGGGGCGCAAGAAGTCGGGAGATCGGGTCAACATCGAAATCGACCCGTTGGCGCGCTACGTGGCGCGACTGTTGGAGACCCAACGTGAGTGACCAACGTGAGTGACAAGACGCCGGCAAATCCCAAGGACCTCGGCCGCGCCGTCTATGCGGAAGGCATGGGGTTCATCTCGCCCATCGAGGATATCGTCGAGGATTTCCGCAACGGGCGGATGATCATCCTGGTCGATGCGGAGGATCGCGAGAACGAGGGTGATTTGGTCATCCCCGCGCAGATGGCGACGCCCGACGCCATCAACTTCATGGCCAAATTCGGCCGCGGCCTCATCTGCCTGTCGCTGACCGAGGGCCGCGCCGCGCAACTGCAGCTCGAGTTCATGACGCGCAAGAACGAGGCGCGCAACCGCACCGCTTTCACGGTTTCGATCGAAGCCCGCGAAGGCATCGCCACCGGCATCTCGGCCCGCGACCGCGCCCGCACCATCGCCACCGCCATCGACACCTCGAAGGGCGCCGACGATATCGTCTCACCCGGCCACGTCTTCCCCCTGATCGCCCGTGAAGGCGGCGTGCTCGTGCGCGCCGGCCACACCGAGGCCTCCGTCGATCTGTGCCGCATGGCGGGCCTCTATCCGGCGGGCGTCATCTGCGAGATCATGAACGACGACGGCACCATGGCGCGGATGCCCGACCTCGTCGCCTTCGCCCAGCGCCATGGCCTCAAGGTCGGCACCATCGAGGACATGATCGCCTACCGGCTGAAACACGACCGGATCGTCAACGAGAGCACGTCGAGCCGCGTCGACAGCGTCTACGGCGGCATCTTCGACCTCCACGTCTACGAGACCAAGGTCGACTCCTACGAGCATCTGGCGCTCGTCCACGGCGACGTGACGAAGCCAGGCCCGGTGCTGGTGCGCGTGCACGCGGTCAACATCACGCATGATCTCCTCGGCATCGGCACCGAAGGCACACGCGGCACGCTGATCCAGAAGAGCATGGAGATGATCGCCAAGGAGGGCCGCGGCGTCGTCGTGCTGTTGCGCGACCTGCGTCCCCGCTCCGTCTCCGACTGGATCGCCAAGCGGGTGCGTCCGGCGGAGAAAAGCAAGGTCGAGGAGCGCCGCCTCGTCGAGATCGGCATCGGCTCGCAGATCCTGCGCGATCTCGGCGTCAAGGAGATGGTCCTGCTCACCAACCAGCCGCAATCACGCTACATCGGCCTCGAGGGCTACGGCCTGAAGATCGTGTCCACCAAAAGGATCGAATAGCCATGGCCGGCAAGGGAACAGGCGGCGGCGGACCGACGACCCGGGGTCTGGGTGCGCATGTGCTGATCGTAGAGGCCCGCTACTACGAGGACATCGCCGACGAGATGGCGACGGGCGCCATCGCCGTGCTGGAGAAGCACGGCTGCACCTACGAGCGCATCGCTGTGCCCGGCGCCCTCGAGATCCCGCAGGTGCTGGCGGCGGCGAACTGTACGCCGACCTCGATGACATCCTGGGCGAACCTGTCGATCCGTTCGACGGCGCCATTGCGCTTGGATGCGTCATTCGCGGCGAGACCTACCACTTCGAGGTCGTCTGCAACGAGGCGAACCGATACCTGATGCGGGTCGCCATCAGCAGTAACGCGCCGGTCGGCAACGCCATCCTGACCGTCGACACGAAGGAACAGGCGATGGAGCGCGCCAAAGGGGGCGAGGCCGGCAAGGGGGGCGATGCCGCGCGCGCCTGCCTCCGGTTGATCGAGATCCGGCGTGCATTCGGGGCCGCGGCTGCCGACCAGGACGACGACGTCTGATGCCAGCCCCTACCGACACTGACGGTGGTCCGATGACGCCGCGCTCGGCCGCGCGCATTGCCGCCGTGCAGGCGCTCTACCAGATGGACCTCGCCGGCACCGACCTCAACGACGTGATCGCCGAGTTCCTGACCTTGCGTCTTGGCCCTGATGCCGAAGACCAAGGTCTGCGCGGCGCGGACAAGGGCTTTTTCGCCGACGTGCTCAAAGGCGTCGTGCGCCGCCAACGCGAGATCGATCCCGTAATCGACCAGCAGCTGGCGCAAGGCTGGCGGCTGAACCGCATCGATTCGATCCTGCGCGCCGTGCTGCGCGCGGGCGTGCTCGAACTGGTCGAGCGCACCGACGTGCCGGCCCGAGTGGTGATCAGCGAGTATGTCAACGTCGCCAAGGCCTTCTTCTGCGAGGACGAGCCGAAAGTCGTCTCCGGCGTGCTCGACAAGCTGGCCAAGATGCTCCGGCCGGCCGAATTCGCCTGAGGCAACCGCGGAGCGACGTCGATGGCAGGGGACGCACGCACACTCCTCGAAGCGCTCTACAGGGCCGCAGTGCATGCAGCCCACCCCGATGGATGTCTCGCCGCCCATCTGCCACCACTGCCGACGTCCGGCCGCCTGATCGTGATCGGCGCCGGCAAGGCTGGCGCCGCCATGGCGGCGATCGCCGAGCGGCACTATCGCGACCGCGGCGAGCTCTCCCGCATCGCCGGCGCATTGACTGCCCCCTACGGCTATGCAGCAACGTTGGGGGCCACCGCGCCCAACACCCTCGAGATTGTCGAGGGCCGCCACCCGACACCGGACGAGGGCAGCGTGCGGGCTGCCGACCGCGCCCTGGCGCTGGCCCGATCGTCGACGCCCGACGACCTCGTGCTGGTGCTGGTCTCGGGCGGCGCCTCCGCTCTGTGGGCAGCGCCCGCCGAAGGCCTCACCCTTGCCGACAAGACAGCCTTGACACGCGGCCTCCTCAAGTCCGGCGCCGACATCCACGAGATGAACACGGTCCGCCGCCATCTCTCGCGCATCAAGGGCGGGCGCCTGGCCGCAGCCGCGAACGGGGCCGAACTGCTGACGCTCGCCATCTCCGACGTGCCGGGCGATGATCCAGCAACGATCGGCTCAGGTCCCACGGTCGCCGACCCGACCACGCTCGCCGACGCCCGCGCCGTGATCGCCCGCCTCAGGCCGCGCATGGAGGCGCTTGGGCTCCCCGTTCCGGACGCCGTGCTGCGGGTCCTGGCCGATCCCCGCAACGAGACGGCAAAGCCCGGCGACCCCGCGTTCGCCCGCTCGGCCTATCGCATCATCGCCACCCCGAAGGTGGCCCTGGAAGCTGCCGCAGCGATTGCCGACAAAGCCGGCTTCGAGGTCCACAACCTCGGCGACCAAGTAACCGGCGAGGCCCGCGACATCGCGTCCGCCCACGCGGCGCTGGCGCTCGAGGCCAAGGCTGCCGGCCGCCGGCTCGCCATCCTCAGTGGCGGCGAACTGGAGGTCACCGTCCGTAACCGGGCCGGCAAGGGCGGCCGCAGCCAGGACTACGCCTTGGCGCTCGCCATTGCGTTGGACGGGGCTCCCGGGATTTCGGCGCTTGCCGCCGACACCGACGGCATCGATGGTGGCGAAGGCGCTGTCGGCGACCCGGCCGGGGCCGTGGTTGTCCCCGGGCTTCTCGCCGCGGCGGCACGCCGTCATCTGGACGCCAAGAAGTTCCTGGATGACAACAATGCCACGCCGTTTTTCGCTGCCATGGACTGCCTGCTCACCACCGGACCCACCCACACCAACGTCAACGATTTCCGCGCTATCCTGATCGACCCCTGATTGCAAGAAGGCCCCATGCCAGCCGTCAAAGTGCCACCTCGCCGACTGACGTCGACGGCCCTCTCCGTGGGGCTGGCAGCGCTCGTCGGCGCGTCTGGCCCCGCGCTCGCCGATCTCAAGCTGTGTAATGCCACCTCGAGCCGGATCGGCATCGCCATCGGCTATCAGGAAAAAACCGGCTGGGCGACCGAAGGCTGGTGGAACATCGCGTCCCAGACCTGCGAGACCCTGCTCAAGGGCACCCTGTCGAGCCGCTTCTACTACGTCCACGCCGTCGACTACGACCGGGGCGGCGAATGGGCCGGCACCCACCAGATGTGCACACAGGACAAGTCGTTCACGGTGCGCGGTACCCAGGACTGCCAGAAGCGCGGCTACAAGCGCGCCGGCTTCTTCGAGGTCGACACCAACGACTCCAAGAACTGGACCATCCGCCTGACCGACCCCGGCGAAGGCGGTCTCGCACGCGGGCGCTAGGCAATCGACCTGCCGCCTGTCAAATCACGCCGCTCAATTCGTCGGCTTCTTGCCCCAGATCTTCTCGACGCGCGCGTCGCGGCCGCATCCGGCGCGGTATGAGGAATAGCGCGTTGGATCCTTCTTGTAGAAGTCCTGGTGATAGTCGTCGGCGGCGGTGAACTCGGCGGCCGGCAGGATGCGGGTCGCCAGCGGCGTCTTCAGCGGGCCGTTCCGGTCGAGTTCCGCCTTCTGCGCGTCGGCGACCGCCTTCTGCGCGTCCGAATGCACGAACACCGCCGTGCGATAGCTGTCGCCGCGGTCGCAGAACTGCCCACCGTCGTCGTAGACGTCGATCGTGCGCCAGAAGTGGGCCAGCAGGCGCTCGTAGGACAACTTCTTCGGGTCGAAGATCACCTGCACCACCTCGATGTGGCCGGTGGTGTTTGACACCACCTGCCGGTACGTCGGGTTCTGGGTGTGGCCGCCCATGAAGCCCGACGTCGTGGCGATCACGCCGTCGACCTTGTCGAAGTCGACCTCGACGCACCAGAAGCAGCCGCCCGCAAACGTCGCGACCTCCTGGCCTGCGGCTGGCTTCGGCACGGCGGCAGGGGCCTGTGCCAGCGGCCGGTTCGCGAACGTGGCGGCGCCGATCAGGACGACGGCGGCCAACACCGCAACGATGCGACGGTTCATGAGCGATATCCTTCGGGTGGCGCGGAGGCGCTCAGGACTTGTCGGCCTTGGGGATGAACTTCATCGCCACGCCGTTCATGCAGTAGCGCAGGCCGGTCGGCTTTGGCCCGTCGTCGAACACGTGACCGAGATGGCCGCCGCATGTGGCGCAATGCACCTCGGTGCGGACCATGAAGAAGGCCTTGTCGGACTTGGTGCCGACAGCGTTGCCGATCGGCTGCCAGAAGCTTGGCCAACCCGTTCGGCTGTCGAACTTGGTGTCGGACAGGAACAGGGCCGTGTCACAACCGGCGCAGTTGTATTGGCCGGGCGTATAGACCTTGTCCAGCGGGCTCGTGAACGCGCGCTCGGTGCCGTGGTCGCGCAGCACGTAGTACTGCTCCTTGGTGAGGATCTTCTTCCACTCCTCGGGCGTCTTGGTCACGCGGAAAGCTCCCTTGGTTGGCTCGGAGGCGGCAGCGCCTCCGGTTCGGGTGACGAGAGTTGCTGCGGCAGCACTTAGGCCCGCATAGCTGAAGATGCGTCGTGAGACCATAGGATCAGAAACCTCATGGCAATCGCTGGCGGACCGAAGCACCGACCGGCCACCGGGTTGTGGCAGACTGTCGGACCGCAAGCGGAAAACCCTATCGAAGACGATACGCCGATCCGGGGCGAAACCGGAAATCACGCTTGGTCAAATTTCGCGGAGCGGCGATAGGCGCGCGCGATCGGCGTATGGAAACCCGGCCTGGCATCCGCCAGTACGGGGTGCCCGTCGGCCCGCTGCCGGGCGATTTCCAGGCTCGACCAGCGATAGGCAAGCTCGATCAGGTCGGCATGGCGGTGCCAGTCCAGCGTGCTGATGTTCTCCGGCAGCGGCGGCACCAATAGCAGATCGCCGGGCTTCAAGTGCTGCTCGAAGCCCTGCCGGTTGGCCATCAGGCTGCGCAACAGCACCGAGCCGAGCCCCGGCGCCAGCGGCAGGCGGGCGCGACGGAACGGCGTCAACATGCGCCGCACGAAGTCCCCACGCGAGGGCAGCGCCTCGTAGTCGACCTCGAACCGCTCGAGTTGCGCCACCTCGAAGGCCACCACCAGGTTCGGCCCCTGCTTCAACTCCTGCATCACCCGCACGGGCACGTTGTCGAGCAGGCAGCCGTCGACCAGCATCTGCCCGTCTTCCGTGTAGTAGGGCGGCAGCAGGGCCGGGATCGACGCCGATGCGCGCACGGCCGACCACAGGTCGCCGGTGGTGTGGCGGTGCAGCGCATAGCGCGACAGGTTCGTGGACACCGCGAAGTAGGGGATCCACAGATCCTCGATATCGATGCCGGCGTAGTAGGGCGCAACCTGCCGGTCGAAGTGGGTGTGGTCGAAGATCGAGTAGACCGGCCACGTGTAGCGCCGCAAGGCCCCGTTGGTGACGAAGATCTCGTGGATCACGCGATCGATATCGTCGGGCGCAAGCCCCATGGCGAACGCCGCCGTCATCGCGCTGCCCCCCGACGTGCCCCCCATGACGTCGAACGAGGCGCCAGCCTCGACCAGGGCCTTGTAGATGCCGACATGCGCCGAGCAGAGCGCGCCGCCCCCGCAAGCAACGAGCCCCCGCGCCGTCCCCGTGAGGAAGCGCACCAGCCGGTCGACATCGCTGCGGTCGGTGAGCGCGACGTGGTGGTGCATGCCGACCTTGCGCGACGCCAGCCAGTGCCGCGTGCCCTGGGGCGCACGGCGGCGCTCGTAGGCGAGGACGAGGCGCTGAGCCTGCGGGGTGAGCAGCGTGGCTGCCAGCCGCTCGTGCGCACTCTCGGGGATCTCCACGCCGGTGCGAGGCTCCGCCGCCCCCACCCGCAGCACGAGATCGGCCTGCCGAATCGCCTTCTCCGACCACGGCGTCAGCGTCGGATCGGCAACAAACAGCACAGCCTCGTAGCGGCTCTCGAGCGCATTCAGCGCCTCGGTTGCCGCCCCGCTCGCCAGCTCCACGCGTCGCCCGACGATGTCGTCGAGCGTCGACGAGCGCACGACGATGGTGCGCGCGACTGCCTGGAACGCTGCTGCGAGCAGTGCGACGAACGCCTCGGGCATTGGGCATGGTCCCGCCGGCACCAGCGCGATCGTGCGCGGCGATGGGGTCTCGCGACGCGCGCGGCCAGCCGTCTGATCGGCAAGTCGGTTAGCCAGCGTCGCGGTGAGCAGCGGCCAGATGCCCGGATGACGACGGCAGAGGTTGTCGAAATCTGTTCGCCCGAGTTTCAGCACGACACTATCGCGCGTCGCTGTCACTGTCGCCGTCCGCACGCCGCCGGCGAGGAACGCGATTTCGCCGATCGGCGAGCCAGGTCCGATCTCGGCGACCACCTCGTCACGGCCCGCAATGCGCACCTCGAAGCGGCCCGTCATGACGATGTACAGTGCGTCGGCGGCATCGCCCTGGCGCACCAGTACGTCGCCGCGCGACAGGGCCGCTCGCTCGAGCTCGGCGGAAATCGCTGCCCGGTCGGGTTCCGGCAAATCCCGGAAGATGCCGACGGCGGCGAGATCCTGATGCGTCTTGGCCGGTTGCATAGGGCGCTTGTGTCCACCGGTTGCTTATCGAAGCAGGCCGCTTGAATTATTGCATGCCGGCGTCGCCGAGCAACCTCGGACCCTTAACCGCTGTTAACCCGCTGGTACCGGTGAATTGGCGTCAAGTTGCCCAGCAGCCTTAACAGCCGCTTCAAGCCTTGGCGCTAGACTCGATCGACCAATTCCCGTCCGTCCGGCAGTCGAGCCCATCCATGGCCAAGTCCAGACCGCCCCGGCTTTCGATCCTGATCGTCAGCTACAACACCCGCGACCTCACGTTGGCCTGTCTCGACTCCATCGTGCGCGAGACCCGTGTCCCGCACGACATCATCGTCGTCGACAATGCCTCGACCGACGGCTCGCGCGAAGCGATCATGAACCACCCCTCCCGGCCCAATCTGATCGCGCTCGGCGAGAACATCGGCTTTGCACGTGCCAACAACATCGCGGCCCGCGCGGCCACGGCAGAGATGTTGCTGCTCCTCAATCCCGACACCGAGGTCCTCGACGGCGCCATCGACAAGCTCATCGGCTTCGCCGCCCGGCGCCCGCAGGCGCAGGTCTGGGGCGGACGCACGATCTTTGCCGACGGCGCACTCAATCTGGCCTCGGCCTGGGGGCGCATGACACCGTGGCGGCTCGTCTGCCGCGCGACGGGGCTCACCGGCCTCTTCCCGCGTCAGGCCCTGTTCAACGGCGAGGCCTACGGCGGCTGGCTGCGCGACACCGAGCGGCGCGTCGACATCGTCTCGGGCTGCTTCCTGCTGATCGAGCGGGCGCTCTGGGACAAGCTCGGCGGCTTTGATCCGGACTTCTTCATGTACGGCGAAGAGGCCGACCTCTGCCTGCGGGCCGCCCGCCATGGCGCCAATCCCCTGATCACGCCTGCCGCCACCATCGTGCACCACGGCAGCGCCTCCGAGCGTGCGCGCGAGGACAAGCTCGTCAAACTGCTGGCGGCAAAGGCCATGCTGATCGAGCGGCACTTCTGCGTCGGCACCCGGAACCTCGGTCGCGTCCTGCACGCCGCCTGGCCACTGACGCGCATGATCGCCAACGAAATCCGCTCGCGTTGGAGTGCCCGCGCGCGCGACGAGGAGGCCGCCCT
>JANOJW010000749.1:0-5508 GCA_031418955.1 Hyphomicrobiales bacterium
GCTGCAGGTCATGAAGATGGCCTGAGGCGCACGTCAGGCTCGATACGAGATGCCTCTCTCGATACGACAAAGGCCGCGGACATTCCGCGGCCTTTGTCGTTTTCAGCGACACTGTAGTCCCCCACAGAAAAGGCTCCCACAATGCGTGCAAGCGGGCTCAAAGGACATGCGGGGGAGCTGTCACGAGCCGCGCTGCCGCCAACTGCGGGAGCCGTCTGATCACTCAGGTACACTACGCGGTACACAACTCACTAACGGGCAACTCTCTTCTAACACAATCTGCGTTCCGGATTCGACGTGCTTGTCAACTCCCGTGAGCCTGTGGATAAGCAGTGCTGCCCAAGACATTGGGCTCAGCAGCATGGTCGCACAGCCGCTGGGACTTCTTGAATGTGGTCGCCGCGGGTCCCGAGAAGATCCATCTCGGCTGACGCGCTCTACGAGAAGGCGCCGGACTTCCCCGCCGTCTACATCGGCTTTCGCTGTGCCCAAGACCGGTGATGGACGCAACTTGTCAGCGCCGCTAGAAAGGCTCCGATGTTCGAGCTCTCCTCGTGGAACCCTGAATATGTCCTCTGCAGCCGCCTCCCCGCGCGTCGCGTTGTTCGTGACGTGCCTCGTCGATCTTGTGCGGCCATCGGTCGGGTTTGCGGCAGTGAAGCTGCTGCGGGCTGCCGGCTGCACTGTGGAAGTGCCGACGTCGCAGACCTGCTGTGGGCAACCCGCGTACAATTCCGGTGACACGGCGACGGCCGCCGATCTTGCCCGGCAGACGATTGCAGCGTGCGAGGGCTGTGACTATGTGGTGGCGCCGTCGGGGTCGTGCGCGGGTATGCTCAAGAAGCACTATCCCAAGCTGCTGGCGGGAGACGCCGTGTGGGGTCCGCGAGCCGAGGCGCTTGGCGGTCGCGTGCATGAACTCGTGTCGTTCCTGGTGGACGTCCGCGGCATGAAGGGTGTCGATGCGGCGCTGAGCGCGCGCGTAACGTATCACGACAGTTGCTCGGGGCTGCGCGAACTCGACATCAAGGAGCAGCCGCGCAGCTTGCTCCGCAGCGTCAAGGGGCTCGAACTTGTCGAGATGGCGGATTGCGAAATTTGTTGCGGGTTTGGCGGAACATTTGCGGTCAAGTACGGCGACATCTCGAATGCGATGGTCGAGAAGAAGTGCGCCAACATCGTCGAGGCGCAGGTTGATCTCGTTCTCGCTGGCGACCTCGGCTGCCTGATGAACATGGCCGGAAAGTTGCGACGCGAAGGAAAAACGGTGGCCGTGCGCCACGTCGCAGAAGTGCTGGCAGGCGAGCTTGCCGATCCGCCGATCGCCGCACGCGTGTGACGCGAACGCCGGATGCTCGAGCCGCGCCTGATTGGACGGACGGCACGGTCGCGTGCCAGACCTTTCCGCGCCCGAGCAGAGCCAAAATGCAATGATTGGGCTGTTCCTCGAGGGTAAAGGGTGCTTGGGAGGCTGCCCGAGCCCTGTTCAGCGGCGGATCCATGCGCTAGGGATCGCAGCGACCAGCAGGAGCTGAGCGCGCATGCACCATTTCGCCTACAGGAACGGCATCCTCCACGCCGAGGATGTCAGTCTCGCGACGATCGCAGCGGAGGTCGGCACGCCGGTCTATGTCTATTCGACGGCGACGCTCGCGCGCCACTACGCGGCCTTTGCCGGCGCCTTCAAGGGACATCGCGCGCACGTCTTCTACGCCGTGAAGGCCAACAGCAACCTGGCCGTGCTGCGCACGCTGGGCAAGCTTGGCGCGGGGGCGGACACCGTGTCGGAGGGCGAGATCCGCAAGGCGATGGCCGCCGGCATCCCGGCCGCAAAAATCGTGTTTTCCGGCGTTGGCAAGTCCGACCAGGAATTGGCCTTCGCCATCGACGCCGGCGTCTATCAGGTCAACATCGAGACCGAGGACGAACTGCACGCTCTGTCGCGGATCGCTGCGGCCAAGGGCAAGCGTCAGGCCGCCGTCTTCCGCATCAATCCGGACGTCGGCGCCGGCGCCCACGCCAAGATTACCACCGGGTCGTCGGCCAACAAATTCGGCGTCAGTCTGGAGGAGGCCGGCCGCCTCTACGACGTCGCGGCGAATCTGCCCGGCGTGCGCATGCTGGGTCTTGCCGTCCACATCGGCAGCCAGATCCGCGAGCTTCACGACCTCGAGGCGGCCTTCACGCGGTTGCGCGACCTGACGCGAACACTGCGGGGCAGCGGGCATGCAGTCGAGCGGCTGGATCTGGGCGGTGGTCTCGGCATCCCCTACGAGATGGAGCATGCGGTCGATCACGGACCCGAGCTGATCCACGCTTATGCCGCGATGGTGAGCCGCGTCGTCGGCGGGCTCGATGTGGAGCTCGGCTTCGAGCCGGGCCGGATCATCGTCGGCAATGCCGGCATCCTGTTGACACGCGTACTGCGAACCAATCCACGCCCGCAAAAGCTGTTCGCCATCGTCGACGCCGCGATGAACGATCTTGCGCGGCCCGCCATCTACGAGGCTTTCCACGACGTCATGACCGTGCGCGAGGTGGCGCCCGACATGGCCCGCCGCGCCACGGAGATCGTCGGCCCGATCTGCGAGTCGAGCGACACCTTCATGCCGGACGGTCCGCGCGCGCTTACCGCGCTCGCGCCGGGCGATCTCGTCGCCTTCATGACCGCCGGCGCCTACGGCTCGTCGATGTCCTCGACCTACAATTCGCGGCTGCTGGTTCCTGAGGTGCTGGTCGATGGCGGCGCGTTCGCGGTGGTGCGGCCGCGGCGAACGTTCGACGAGTTGATCGGCCACGACCGGTTGGCCCCCTGGCTGTGAGCAGCGGAGACCCATTATGATCAGCGTCGAGCACGTGCGTCTGATGGCCCGCTACAACGACTGGCAGAACCGCTCGCTCTATGGCGCGGCGGACACGCTCGACGACGCGGCCCGCCGCCTCCAGCGCGGGGCGTTCTTCGGCTCGATCCACGGCACGCTCTCACATCTGCTGTGGGGCGACCACATGTGGATGAGCCGCTTTGCGGGGACGCCAAAGCCCACCGGCAACGGCCGCGATGCCGTCACCATGTTCCCGGACTGGGAGGATCTGAAGCGACAGCGCGTGGCCTTCGACGCGACGATCAGCGACTGGGCACAGCGCCTCGACCCGAGTTGGCTCTACGGCGTCCTCACCTGGTACTCTGGCCTCGCCAAGCGCGACGTGTCGAAACCCGCCTGGATGCTCGCCACCCACATGTTCAACCACCAGACTCATCATCGGGGCCAGGTGCATGCGATGCTGACTGCCGCCGGCGCCAGGCCCGACGACACCGACATCATGCTGATGGACGTTTGATCTCGGGGCAGCCACGCGGGGAGCGAAATCGGTCGCCGCAGCACAGGAGGCGTGAACACATGGCTGGCATGGATGCATTCGGGCTCGACGTCGGCATCTATGGCGCGCTCGCCGATCCGCCGACGATTTTACATCTCGCGGGGCTTGCCGAGAGCGCGGGCTTCGAATCGATCTGGGTCGCCGATCACGTCGTCTTCCCCGTGCGCTTCAAGTCCGAGTACCCCTACAGCGCCAAGGGCGACTTCCCCTCGACGCTGTCGGACCCGCTGCTCGAGCCGATCGCCACGCTCGGCGTGCTTGCAGGCGTGACGAAACGCGTCAAGCTCGGCACCGCGGTGCTGATCATTCCCTATCGCAACCCGGTCGTCACCGCGCGCCAGCTCATCACGCTCGACCAGTTCTCCGGCGGTCGCGTCATTCTGGGCGCCGGCGTCGGCTGGCTGGAGGAGGAGTTCGAGGCGCTCGACACCTTCGACTTCGCACGGCGCGGCAAGGTCACCGACGAGTATCTGGCGATCTTCAAGGCCATGTCGGCCGGCGGCGAGGTCGGCTTCGAAGGCGAGACCTACCGTTTCGATCCCGTGTTCTCCTCGCCCGGCTCCGTGCAGCGGCCGCACCCGCCGATCCTGATCGGCGGCATCGCCGAACCCGCGCTGCGACGCGTCGCGCGCATCGGAACGGGGTGGCTCGCGGTCGCAGCCCCGCCGGACGTGCTGGCGGAGAGCCTCGCGAAGCTACGTGGCTTTACGCAAGACGCGGGTCGCCGCTTCGAGGATCTGTCGTTCAGCTATAAGATCTTCCTGAACCTCGGCGAGGCCAAGCGCGGCCGCTTCGGCGTCCGCGAGCCCGGCACCGGCACGCTCGAGGAGATCGTCGGCGATATCCGCCGCATCCGCGAGCTCGGCTTCTCGCGCATCATCGTGCGCTGCCGCGGGCGCACGCGCGACGACCTCACGCGCCAGATCGGCCGCTTCGTCGACGAGATCGCACCGAGAGCGTGAGCCTATGCCTGGGAGGTTGCGCGTGATTCAGCGGCCATGGTCGCGTCGATCGGCTGGGAGAAAGCCGGTTTGGAGCGTCTGCGCCCATGGATTTGGCCGGTGTCCGCCGACCGATGCTTTGGGCCAGGTGCTGCCGTTACCGGGGGCGTGCCGTAGGGTGCAATAGCGCGTCCGCCGCCCGTTCCGTCGCCTCAACGCTCAACGCGCGTATTGCGCCGTCTTGCAGCGGTGACGTGCCGTTGCGGCGCAATACGCGCGTTCGATGCCGCACGTTTGGAAAACATGGTGGGCGCGCTATTGCGCCCTACGACGCGACGGCTACTCCGGATCAAAAACTCCATTGGCGAACCCCTGTTGCCCGTTCCGCGGCGGCGGACGTGGAGCGTGCCGGGTTCTGAACTGTGGGTTGCTGCATTGACCTCGCCCGCGACGGCGCGTCAGTTGCCAGGGCCCCCGAACCGGTGCACACGGCGGTGGCATGCGCGCGCTGAGCATCCTGATCCTGTCCGACGGGCGTCCCGGCCACTATCACCTGGCCGAGGGCGTGGCGGCGGCCATTGCCCGGCAGCGGCCGGTGGCGGTCACCAAGGTCGCGGTGGCGCGCCGCCGCCTGATGCCGTCGCGGCTGGCGACGGCGCTGCTGATGCGCGGTGTTCCGGGGGCCACCGTCGCGCGGCTCGCGGCAGGCCTCACGCTCGCGGCAGGCCAGCGGCCCGATCTCGTGATCTCGGCGGGCGGCGACACGCTCGTCGCCAATGCGGCGATCGCCAAGGCGCTCGGCGTCCCCAACATCTACTGCGGCACGCTGCGCCATCTGCCGCCCGAGGCCTTCGCGCTGATCGTGTCGTCCTACGCGCGGCATGCGAGCCTGCCCCGCCATCTCGTCGCGCTGAAGCCAAACGGCATGGACCCAGACACGCTGGCCAAGGATCGCCCGCTGCCTGCTCAACGCGGACGGCCACGCCTCGCGGGCCTGCTTGTCGGCGGCGACTCGGGCCTCTTTGCGTTTACGCTGGCCGAGTGGGACCGCCTTGTCGCCTTTCTCGCGGCGAGCCACGCCGCCGACGGCACGCGCTGGATCGTCTCCACCTCGCGGCGCAGTCCCGTTCACGTCGCCGACGCGCTCGTGCGGCTCGCGGGCGATGCGAAAGGCCCCATCGCCGAGCTG
>JANOJW010000750.1:0-2642 GCA_031418955.1 Hyphomicrobiales bacterium
CTCATCCGCGACGGCCCAGGGATCCATAGCACCGCTGTAAAGCGCCATTCCGACGACAGCACCCGCGACACCGCGATCCGCCAATGCGCGAAGATGCCCGATACTTCCGAGCCCGCCAGATGCAAAGACCGGAAATTCGGCAACTTCGGCAACGTCTTCCATTAGCGGCAAGTCCGTTCCGTGCATTGCCTCCTCCCGATGCACCGCGGTCACCAGCACGCCGGCGAGCGGGAGCCCGTTGAGGTCCTCGATGAGATCGAGCACGAGCTTCGGCTGAATCCGGGTCCATCCATGGGAGAGGATCTTCCGGTCGCGGACATCGGCCGCAACGATTATGCAGCCGGGGAACTCGACGCTTATGTCCATCAGCCAGTCGAGATCCTCTATCGCGCCGAGCTTGGCGACCCAGCGAAGATCGCCGCGCGCATCGACGAGTATCAGAAGCGCTTCGCAAACCCCTTCGTCGCCGCCGAGCGCGGATACATCGACGAGGTGATCAGCCCTCACGCGACGCGGCGCAAAATCTGCCGCGCGCTCAACATGCTGCGCGGGAAAAAGCTGGAGAACCCCTGGAAGAAGCACGACAACATTCCGTTGTGAGGGGAGGGTCATGGTGAACTTTGCCGAAGGTAGCCTTTCGCTCGCACTGCGCCCCCTCGTTCTGGAGCGCTTCGCAAATCGGAATGCATCCGCATATCCGAGGTTGGCGCCGTTCGTCTCATTCCCCCCCGTGTGGTCGGACTTCGGTGACGTCGAGCTTCACGACGACCTTGATGAGGTCACGATCTACTTCGGAACCTTTACCCACGTGCACGTCTCGTGTTTCGACGACCAGATGACCGCAGAGCAGCAAGTCGCGCAAATCGCAGATCGCGTCCTGACCTATCTGGATGACACGTTTGCCGATCGGTTGGAATTCTGGAAAAATCGTTACGGCGGGGGATGCATGTCGCTTGGTGGCGACCCTGGCTGGCTTGGTGTGCGATCCGCGACACGTCGAGGAATGTGGTCTCGCCAAATCTCGGCGACTGGCTGCGCGGTCCAGTCCTCGTGATGCTCACGGCTCCTGTAACTGCAACATTTGCGCTTGCTTATACACCGCGTTTCTGTTATGTTCTTTGCATGACCGAACAACGTGCAATCCGCCATGTTGGAAATCCTGAAACGCATCCAGACGGATGTTTCAGGCCTCAAGACCGACGTGTCGAGCCTCAAGACCGATGTGTCGGGCCTCAAGACCGATATGGCTGACGTCAAGGCCCGCCTCGACCGCCTTGAAACGGGCCAAAAGAAGCTCGCGCGAAACAGCGCTGCGCTGCTGGTGATGAGGCAGGGGACGGTCGGCGTTTTCGACGAGCGGGTCGGCAATCTCGAGCAAGAGGTTCGCTTGATCCTGGAGCGCGAGTAGTCTGCACCCATCCCAACACGCATCCCAACTCGAGACCCCAAGCCGAGATCCTCGACGATCCTTCCAATCCCCGCCCTTCCCGCCGGGCCGGAATTGCTTTAACGGTCAAGTCACAACCAGCTGACGGCCTGGGCGCCCCGCTCGGGCCGCACGCAGCGCTTGACGCTGCCCATTGAAGGAGAGGGGATGTCGTTCCAGTCCCGCAGCCGCAACGTGACGGCCGTTCTCGGACCAACCAACACCGGCAAGACGCATCTGGCCATCGAGCGCATGCTCGGCCACGCGTCGGGCATGATCGGCCTGCCGCTACGGCTGCTTGCGCGTGAGGTCTACGATAAGGTCGCAGCCCGCGTTGGCGCCGACAACGTGGCGCTCGTCACCGGCGAGGAAAAGATCAAGCCCGAGCGTGCGCGCTACTGGGTCTCGACCGTCGAGGCGATGCCGCGCGACATCGAGACCGAGTTCCTCGCCGTCGACGAGATCCAGCTCGCGGCCGACCCCGAGCGTGGCCACGTCTTCACCGACCGGCTGCTGCATGCGCGGGGCCGCCAAGAGACGCTGCTCTTGGGCGCGGGCACCATGCGCGAGGCAATCGGCGAGCTGATCCCGGGCGCCAACTTCATCTCGCGGCCACGGCTGTCGAAGCTCACCTACTCGGGCCAGAAGAAGATCACGCGGCTGCCCAAGCGCACGGCAATCGTTGTGTTTTCGGCCTCCGAGGTCTATGCGATCGCCGAGCTGATCCGCCGCCAGCTCGGGGGCGCCGCCGTCGTGATCGGTGCGCTATCGCCTCGGACGCGCAACTCCCAGGTCGCGCTTTACCAGTCGGGCGACGTCGATTACCTCGTCGCCACCGATGCCATCGGCATGGGGCTCAACCTCGATGTCGATCACGTCGCTTTCGCCTCGGTCCGCAAGTTCGACGGGCACAATTACCGCAACTTGACACCCGGTGAGCTCGGCCAGGTGGCAGGGCGCGCCGGGCGCTACATGAACGACGGCACGTTCGGGGTGACGGGCGACGTCGAGCCGCTCGAGACCGACATGATCGAGCGACTGGAGAACCATACCTTCGACACGCTGCGCACACTGCAGTGGCGCAACCGCAACCTCGATTTCGCCACCCTCGGGCAATTGCGCGAGAGCCTGCGCGTGGCGCCCACCGAACCACGTCTACAGCGCGCCCGGATGGCCGACGACATGTCGGCGCTCGAGGCGGTCTCGTCGGTCGCCG
>JANOJW010000751.1:0-5002 GCA_031418955.1 Hyphomicrobiales bacterium
CTCGACGCAACCGAATAGAGCCGGGAAGGGAGCGGCCGCAACAACCCGACAAGCTGTTCGGCTGTCAGCTTCTCCTTGTGCTCGTCGAGCAAGTCGACGATCTGGCGGTCGGCAGCGTAGGCCGCAAACCGCTCAGGCGCGGCGAGTGCGGCCACGTCCTTGCGGCCCGTGAGCTTCGCATAGGCATCGACTATGGGTCGGGTCAGGGTGGTGACATCGCGCTCGGTGACAAGCTGGCGCTTGAGCGGTGCGTTGCCACTCAGGCTGGTCGCATCGAGGATCGCGCCGACAAGCTCTGGGTCGTTCTCCGGGATCACGCCGATGGCATCGCCGGGCGCATACACCCAAACCGGCGCGTCGGTCGCCAATTCCACATGCCATGTCTCAGCTGTCGAGCCGGTGCCGTTGAGATTGACGATCTCGCTGATCTCCGCCGTGAGCGGGTTCTCGGTGTCAAATGCCGGGTCGTCGTGGTCCTCGAGATGCGCGCCGGACTTGAAGTCGACGTGCACGACTGTGGCGGACGATGTTGACGCTGTGTCTTGCGACGGTGCGAAGGCGATCAGCGTCGCGTCGGTCCAAGCGGCGGCCTTTTTCGAGAAATCGAGATCAAGGTCGACGCGATTGGCAATGCGCGTCCCACCGAGTGCTGCGAGCCGTTCGTCGATGGCGCGGCCTGTGGCGCAGAAGTTGGCGTAAGCCGTATCGCCGAGCGCGAGGACTGCGAACCGCACGCCAGGGAGGCGGGGAGCGCTCTCAGCTGTCAGCGCCTTGGTGAAGTCGGCGGCACGTTGCGGTGGATCGCCTTCGCCCCAGGTCGCCGCGATCACGATCAGGTTCTTTACCTTCGCGAGCTTCTCGGGATTGGCATCGGCCATATCGAGCACGCGCGCGTCGAAGCCTTGCTTCTGGGCCACCTTGCGGGCCTTGAGCGCGAGGGCCTCGGCGTTACCCGTCTCGCTGCCAAAGAGGATGGTCAGTGTCTCCTTCGCGCGCGGCGGCGCGGCGGGCAGTGCCACCGCTCCCGCGCCGTGCGCTGCATCGACGCCGGCGAGGAAGCCGGACAGCCAATTTCGTTGCAGCGGGCTCGCCCGCCCGACGAGCCGGTTCAGGGTATCGATCTCGTCGGAGGAAAAGGGCGCCGATCTAGGCAGGAGAGCGGTCATATGGAGTGCCTCAGGAGAACTGCGCGAGTTGGTCGAGGGGTGAGAGCGCGTGGGCCATGCACGCCGACGAGAGCGAGACCAGGTAGCGGGCCAACAGGCAAACGCAGTCGCGGGCGATCAGCGGCGGCACGGCGGCGACATCGATGAGGATCGCAACGTTCGGCATCGGCTCAGCCCGCGACCCAATACGTCTGCGGTACGAGGCTGGCTGGATCGATCTCGATGTCCAGGCCTTCGAGGTCGGGTGTGAGCGCAAGCTGGCAGACGAGGCGCGAGGCGCCCCCTGCGCCCTGCACGTCTCTCAACTTGGCCAGTTCCTCGGCATCCGGCGCCGCCAGCCGGCTCGCCCAGTGCCCGGCCACCCTGACGTGGCAACTCGTACAGAGGCAACGTCCCTCGCACTCGGCCTTGAGCGGCAACCCGAATGCGCGGATGGCGTCGATCGCCCGGCTTCCGGAAGGTGCCGATACCGAAAAGTGGCCACCATCGACCAGTCGCACGACAATGTTGACCGTCAATGCGGACGCCTGCGTCGGTGTCTCGGGGCTCGTTGTGACTCTCTGCTGCATCGCAACCTCGCGCATCGCCTGAGAATGCATCTTAGTTGAATATTCTAGTAAATGGGCACAATTCTGGACAAAAGAAGAAAATCATTTCACTTTCAGCAAAATTAGAGAATGAATGCCTTCGGCGTGCCCCGTGGCAGCTAAGCATCCTACGGTTCGACCGAGTTGCGGGCGAATATTCCCCGCGCAAGCGGCATCGAAGCGAGTTGGGGCCCTATGAAACCCCCGCACTTCGTGCCGTCTGGCATGCCACGGTTGGCCCGGGTCAATCGCTCTGTCGCAACGGCGGGACTTGCCGGCTGCTCAGCAGCAGCGGACATGGGGCTCGCCGCCCCCCCGCCTCACCCGAACGCGCGCTCGACTTTGCTCACCACGTCGCGGGCGCGCAGGCCGGCGATGATGCGGTTGAGATGCTCGAGGTCCCAGACCTCGATCTCGATCGTCATCTCGGTGAAGTCGGCGCCCCGCCGGTCCATGCGCAGATTGTCGATGTTGCCGTCCTCCTCGCCGATCACCTGGGCGATCTGGGCGAGGCTGCCCGGCGCGTTGAGCGCGGTGATGGTGATGCGCGCGGGGAAGCGATCAGGATTGTCGGGATCGATGTCCCAGGTGACGTCGATCCAGTGCTCGTGCTCGAAGTTCTTCAGCCGCGGCGAATGGATCTGGAACACGCGGATGCCCTCGCCGTCGGTGAGCACCCCGACGATGCGATCGCCAGGCACCGCGCCGCCCGGCTCGAAGGTCACCGGCACGTCGTTGCGCAAGCCCCGGATCGGCAGGCCTTCGCCGGGTTGGGGGGCGGGATCGGCCAAGGCCGGTTCGTCGCCGCCGCCGAGCCAGCGGAACTTGAGTCCCATCTTGCGCGACAGGTTGAACCAGCCTTCCTCGGCGGCGGCTGGCCGCTCGTGGCGGTTCTTGGGGCGAATGGCGGGCTTTGGTTGCTCGAGCCTGGCGTCGGGCAGGGCTGCGCGGATCACGTCGGCGACGGAGAACTCGCTGCGCCCGACGCCGGCGAGCACGTCGTCGATCGACTTTTGCGCGAGGCGAGGCAGCGCGCGCTTCAGGCGCTCGTCGGTGTACTCGTGGCCGACGCGCGAGAACGCCGACGTCAGCAGGCGGCGGCCGAGCTCGGCGTACTGGCGGCGAAGCGCGTCGCGGGCAGCGCGGCGGATCGCTGCCCGCGCCTTGCCGGTGACCGCGATCCGCTCCCAGGCGGCGGGCGGCGTCTGGTTGCCCGAGGTCAGTACGTTGACCTCGTCGCCGTTGCGCAGTTGCGTCGTCAGCGGCAGCTGGCGGCCGTTGATGTGGGCGCCGACGCAGCGATTGCCGACATCGGTGTGCACGGCATAAGCGAAATCGATTGGCGTCGCCCCGCGGGGGAGCGCGATCAGGCGGCCCTTCGGCGTGAAGCAGAACACCTGATCCTGGAACAGCTCGAGCTTGGTGTGCTCGAGGAACTCCTCCGAGTTGGTCTCGCCCTGCAGCAGCGTCTGCACGAGATGGCGCAGCCACGTGTAGGGAGACTCCTCGCCTTCTGCTCCCGCTAGCGGTGCGCGCGGGCCGTTTCGGGCGTCGCCGTTCGCCGACGCGCCATTGGGCCCGACACTCGCGTTGGCGGCGTCCTTGTAGAGCGCGTGGGCCGCGACCCCGTACTCGGCGATGCGATGCATGTCGCGGGTGCGGATCTGCAACTCGACGCGCTGGTGGCGAGGACCAACCACCGTGGTGTGGATCGACTTGTAGGCGTTCTGCTTGGGCGTCGCGATGTAGTCCTTGAAGCGGCCAGGTACCGCCCGCCAGGTGGTGTGCACGAAGCCGAGCGTCCGGTAGCAGTCACCGGTGTCCGCCAGCAGCACGCGGAAGGCGTAGATGTCGGAGAGCTGCTCGAGCGAGATCTGGCGGTTCTGCATCTTGCGCCAGATCGAGTAGGGCTTCTTCTCGCGGCCCGAGACCTCGGCGACGACGCCGGCTTCCGCAAGCTTGGCGCCAAGCACCGCGGTGATGTCCTCGACGAGGCCCTTGTTCTTCTGGCGCAGCTGCACCAGCCGGTCGACCACGGCGCGATAGGCGTCCGGGTGCAGCCAGCGGAACGCCAGTTCCTCGAGCTCCTCGCGCAGCGCCTGCATGCCCATGCGGCCGGCGAGCGGCGCATAGATGTCGAGCGTCTCCTCGCTGTTGCGCTGCCGGCTCTCGGGCCGCTTGTGCTCGAGCGTGCGCATGTTGTGCAGGCGGTCGGCGAGCTTGACGAGCAGGACCCGGATATCCGTCGAGATTGCCATCAGCAGCTTGCGGAAGTTCTCCGCCTGCTCGGCCTGCTTGGAGACGAGATCGAGCTTCTTGATCTTGGTCAGGCCGTCGACCAGCGCCCCGATCTCGGGCCCAAACAGCCGGTCGATCTCCGCCTTCGTCGCCTCGGTGTCCTCGATCACGTCATGCAGCAGCGCCGTCGCGATGGTCGCGTCGTCGAGCTTCATGTCGGTCAGGATCGCGGCGACCTCGAGGGGATGGGAGAAATACGGGTCGCCGGACGCGCGCTTCTGGTCGCCGTGTGCGCGCATCGCATAGACGTAGGCGCGGTTGAGCAGCGCCTCGTCGGCGGCGGGATCGTAGGCCAGGACTCGTTCGACCAGCTCGTACTGGCGCATCATGGCGCGATGCTCCGCCGTTCAGTCCGCCGTTCAGTCCGCCGTGCAGTCTGGGCGTGCAGTCTGGGCGTTCAGGCGGGCCGCGCCGGTCTGGGGTTGAGTTCTGGGTTGAGGCCCACGCCGTCAGCGGCTGCGCCCGCCGCCCCCATTGCCGTTGCCGCCGCTGGGTCCGCTCGATGACGGCTCGGATGGCGTCAGGCTTTCCATGCCGCGCAACAGTTGCTCCTCGGTCATGGTGATCTGATCGACGATCATGTCTCCGGACGGCTCGTCGCGGCCGAGCGTCTGGCGACGGTCGGGGGCGAGCAGGGGCGCAGCGCCCGCTTCTGGCTCGTCGACCTCGACGTTCTTCTGGATCGAGTGAATGAGCCCTTCGCGCATGTCGTCCGGCGGGATGGTCTTGTCGGCGATCTCGCGCAGGGCGATGACCGGATTCTTGTCGTTGTCGGGGTCGATGGTGATCTGCGAGCCGTTGGCGATCGATCGCGCCCGATGCGCGGCCAGCAGCACCAATTCGAAGCGGTTGGGTACCTTGTCGACGCAGTCCTCGACGGTCACGCGCGCCATGCGATGATCCCTCTAAGATGATGGGTTCGTACGAACACCAGCGCCCTCGGAAGCCAGC
>JANOJW010000752.1:0-3206 GCA_031418955.1 Hyphomicrobiales bacterium
GCCTTCTGGCGCCACTCGGCGACGGCGCTCTTCAGCTCACGCAAGGCGGCGATCTGCTGGCGCAGCTGTGCCTGCATCGGCGAGGCTGCGGGATCGTCCTCGGAACGCCCGAGCTGCCGGTTGAGTTTTTGCTGCTCGGCGCGTGCCCGCGCAATCTTGTTGGCGGCCTCGATGCGGGCAAGCTCCACAGCGGTTTCGCGGTTGACGGCATCAATTTCCCGGCTGCGGGCGGCGTTGGCGCGTGCGTTCTCTCGCTCGGCTTGCTGGTGGGCGACGATGTTGTAGACGTCATCCCATTCAGCCAGGGTGCTTTCGAGCTCGACATTGGCCTAGCCGATCGAGACTTGCGTGCGCTGGAAGTCGAGCCGCAACAGCGCGATTGCGTTCATGCGTTTTTGCAGAACCTCGGAGACCTTCATTCTAACATGCGCATTGAGTGCCGTGGTGAAGGTCGGAGGATTGACGGGAAGTTGCGCCAACGGCAGATGGGTGTCGACCCGGGCCGGGAGTTTGTTGTTGCTCATGGTCGTTTCCTGCGGTGCTCAGGCCTTGATGTCGTCGAGAGTGGCGCGGCCTACTTCGCGGTCGATGGCCTGACGGACGATCTCGCGATCGCTGCTGAGAATATCTTGCAACTTGCGGGCACGGAACAAGCGATGCTCGTAGATGAAGCGCGGTGTGATCCAGTCACGCAACGACCACGTGTTCGCACGCTGGTTCGAGACGATGGCATTGCGCAACGCGCGTCGGTCGATACTCCGCGTGATGTCAGTCGGCACGTGAGCTTCGGCGGGATGACGAACAAGCATGAAATGAACAAGGATGAAGATGCCTTTGATGGTCTTGGGCAGCTGGAGAAAGAAGGGGACGAAGGCGAACAGGAGTATCCAGATGCCGCTGATGGCGACGGCGCCGAAAAGAAGCCCGTGGATCACGAGGCCTGCGGACATCGCGCCGTCGCCGGATTTGAAAGCATCCAAACCCGTCCCGGCGATGGCCAAGGCCACGTAATAGCCAACGAACGCCGTCTGAACACCCCAGCAATCGGAGAGCTTGAGGTAGACTCCGCTACCCCAGCGTCCAGCCACGGTGGCGTAGTTCAAGAATACGGCGATGGTCATAATGGGGACTGCCCACAACCACACCAGCGCGTAGTGTTCGAGGGTGAAGGCGCCCTTGGCGCGATGTGCTGGCGCGCGCGGGCGGTTGGCGATTTGGGTGAGGACTTGCGCCACTGCGCGGCGCAGCGCGTCTTTGACCTCGGCCTCGTTGGTGAAACGACCGGAGCTGGCGGACACTGCGACGCGCTGCAGCTCTGCATCCTTGAAGCTGATGGTGAGCGTACCATCGCCGGTGATGAACTGATCGCTGCGCCGGCATGCGCCGTCCCAACCGAAGGACAGACCCCACGACGGCTGCGAGCCGAAGTGCTTTGGATAGCTCGGGTCCTTGATGGCCCAGGCCGGGACCCAAGCCCGGCATTTGGCGCCGGGGGCAGTGAGTGGCTTGATCTCCGTGTTGACGCGGAAGTCGAGGAAGTTCACGCGGGCTTTCATCTCGGCGTTCACTTGCGCGCGTGCCGACGCACCGGCAGTCAGCACCAGCCCACAGCATAGCACCAGTCGAAAAAGCCCCCGCATGACACCCCTCGAACGAATCAGCCTAGCCTGAAACGCTAGAAGCGCTGCCGTGCGCTGGCAACGAGCGCATTTGCTCGGCATCACGATACGGTGTATAAACGTATACGGAAGTTCCCGGTCAGTGAGGAGCAGGCAGCCGCCTGTTCCTGTTCTGTCATCTACGGGAGTATCCGATGGCCACCATCATCGATGGTCACTTTGCGAGACGCGTCGACACCGTCGAGCTCAAGAGGCTTGAAGGCCGGCGTGCGGATGCCGAAAGGTTGCTGCACGGGCTCATGGGAAACAAGTCGAGCCTGGCAAGCCGGCGCTACTGCTACGGCAAAATCACGAACCTGGTTCGGCCAGGCAGTCCGCTGTCGATCAGAAGGTCTGATGACGAGATCATCGCCGATCTGCTCGACTTGCTGGCTCTGTTTGCGACGCTCTACCACGAGCGCGAGACGTCGCGATCGCGGATGTGAAGGACAACCTCACTCGGAGAGTGAGGAAACTCAAAAGCCCCTTGCCGAATGGTCGGGGCTTTTTTTATGCTCGCGCATGCGCACCATCGAGCAGCCGATTCCGTTCATCCAGCAGGGCGAGAGACCCTGGTGCTGGGCGGCGTGCTGCGCCATGGCCATTGGGTACTACAAGCCAGCCAGGTATGCGCCAGCCATGGAGCGGATTGTCGAGTTCGTGAAGTTGCAGCCCATTGGAGCCTGCGACGGGGAGCCACCGGACGAGAGCATCGAAGGTAGCGAGTTGCATTTCATGCGACTTGCCATCCACCGGCTTGGCCATCGCCGGACGTCGACATTGCACCCGCTCTCCGCGAAAGAGTTCCACAGCGTCCTCGCCGCCGGCGACGTGGTGATCTTTGCTGTGCGGGGGCATGTGATGGTCGGAAGTGGCGTGCGCTTTCCGGAAGCACGCTACGAGAGCATGGAAGTGCGGATGCACGATCCCGCCTTGCCAAACCCATACTGGACGCACTACCGCAACATCGAGGGCTTGTTGACCGACTGCATTGTCGTCCACATCAAGGAGTACGTGTGAGGCTCCTCGGGCGGGACCCATGAAGAAACCCGCCTTCCCTCGAGGGGTCGGCGGGTTTCTTTCTCGAGAGTCTCACCGGGTCGCGAACAGATCGAGCTGGCGCCGCTTGTTGTCGGCCTTCTGCCAGACTCGGGTCTGGGCTTCGCGCTCGATCCAGTCGAGGAAGAACACGAGACCGGCCTTGGCGTTCCGGATGCTCTTGTCGACCACGAAGTGGGAGAGATATCCGGTTGCCGTGATCGGCAACGGCTCGCGCTTCGGCGCAATCACGATCAGCTCGAGATGGTCGGTGCCTGTGATGATGTAGTTCGGCGTGTGGCGCACCCGAAAGATCACGTGCTGCCAGGTTCCGCGTGTTGTGGTCGGAACGCGTTTGGCGCGCCGGCGCCTGGACTTGGCTGTCATGACTGGTCTCCGGGAAAGAATTTTTCGAGGACGCGCGCAACACACATCCGATGCGGCAGTGTGATGCTGTCCGAGAGCTCGAAATAACGGTCGTGAATGCGCACGAAGATCGCCGTGATCGAG
>JANOJW010000753.1:0-5695 GCA_031418955.1 Hyphomicrobiales bacterium
AGCAGGGCCGCGCGCATCGGCAGCAGCCGGAACAGCTTGGCGATCGGGTCGGCGCGCGCCGCGTAGAGCTGGCGCACGAGATCGAATCGCGGTGACAAGGCCTCTTGGGTATGTGCCCGGGTAAGTTTATCGCGGAGGCCCGATGCAAAGGCTGCCCCGTAGATGGCCCCGATCGAGGTGCCGGCGATCGCGGCCGGCCGGACGCCGAGCTCGTCGAAGGCCTCGAGCATGAGAAGATGGGCGAGGCCGCGCGCGCCACCACCGCCAAGCGCCAGGCCGATGCGCGGCGTCGAGGGACGTAGGCGCTGCAACTGTGTTGTCGTGACAGTGGTGCTCATGACACTTGATTTTGGCGACGATCAGGGCGTCTTCAAGCCCCGAGCGTCGTCTGCGCCAGAAATGGCATCATCGCGGCAAGCGTCTTCTGCGGCGCCTCCTCGGGCAGGAAGTGTCCGCACTCGATCGGCTCGCCCACGACATGCGGGGCCCAGCGGCGCCAGGTGTCGAGCGGTTTGTTGACGAAACCGTGCTTGCGGGTCGCTCCCCACAGCGCCAGCATCGGGCAGGCGATCTGCCGGCGAGCCTCCCGGTCGGCCCGGTCGATAGCCGGATCAATGGTGGCGCCGGCCCGATAGTCCTCGCAGCTCGCGTGAATGACCGACGGCTTGGCGAACGCTGCCCGGTAGTGTTCCAGCGCACCTGGATCAAAGGCCGTCAGATCCTTGGTGCCGGTCCACTGCGACAGCAGGTAGTCGAGGAAGTACTGCGGATCGCGGCCGATCATGGTCTCGGGGAACGGCGCGGGCCTGGCGAGGAACATCCAGTGGAAGCGGCCCACCGCGTTCTCGGTCGCGAGATCCTCCCAGGCGTCGAGCGTCGTCACGATGTCGAGCGTCACGAGGCGCTCGACGCGCGCTGGATGATCGAGCGCGAGGCGATAGCCGACGCGACCGCCGCGGTCGTGTGCGACGACCCCGAACCGCTCGTGGCCGAGCGCCTGCATCACCGCGACGAAATCCGCCGCCATCGTGCGCTTCGCGTAGGCCTTGTGCTCGGCGTCCGGCACGGGACCAGTGCTGTCGCCGTAGCCCCGCAGATCCGGCATCACCAGCGTGAAGCGGCGCGCGAGTTCCGGCGCGACCCGGTGCCAGCAGGCATGCGTCTGCGGGTAGCCGTGCAGCAGCAGCAGCGGCGGGCCGGAGCCCCCGACCCGGGCATGGATCGAGGCGCCGTTCACCTCGAAGCGGCGGATCGCAAAACCGGGAAACAATTCGGGCAATGTGGTCATGGTGTACTCTCCTACTCGCCGAGCAGGAACGGCAGCGCGCGAGCAACGAGCGCGTCCGGGTTTTCCTCGGCGATGAAATGTCCACTGTCGATAGTGCCCCCTAACACGTGCGGGCACCAGCGCCGCCAAAGGCCGAGCGGATCGTCGATATCGGAGGGCGTGCCGTGCGTGCCCCAGAGAAACAGCATCGGACAGCCGATTTGGCGGCCGACCGCGCGATCCGCCTCATCGTCGGCGAGATCGCAGCTGGCGCCTGCACGATAGTCCTCGCACGTTGCGTGGATGTGGTCGGGATCCGTGAACACGGCTTGGTAGGCCGCCAGCGCACGGGGATCGATCGTACTGATGGAGCGCGTCTTCGTCCCGCGTTTGAACGGCCCCTCGACCCAGTCGCGTGGCGCCCGACGGATCAGGCTCTCGGGCATCGGCGCGGGTTGTGCCAGGAAGCCCCAGTGGAACATCCGGAGCTTGGCTTCCTTGCTCTCGGCCTGCCATTGGTCGAGCGTCGAGACGATGTCGAGGATCACCAGGCGATCGACCGCTGCGGGGTGCTCGAGCGCCATGCGGTAGGCGACGCGGGCGCCGCGATCTTGTCCCATGACTGCAAACCTGCGATGGCCGAGCGCGGCCATGACCGCAATCATGTCGCCCGCCATGGCCCGTTTTGAATAGGTGCGGTGCTCGAGGTCGGTGGGCGGGCACGAACTCTGGCCATAGCCGCGCAGGTCGGCGGCGATCACCGTGAAATCTCGCGCCAGGCGCGGCGCCACGCGATGCCACATCACATGGTTCTGCGGATAGCCATGCAGCAACAGCAATGGCGGCCCGGTGCCACCGATCCGCGCGAAAATCTCGGCATCCTCGGTCACGAAGCGCCGGCTGGCGAAGCCTGCAAACAGGTCGTCCGTCGCACTCATGCGCCGCGTTCCCGGTCGATTGCCCGCCAGCCGATGTCGCGTCGACAGAACCCCTCCGGCCAGTCGATCAAATCGACGGCTTCATAGGCCCGCCGCTGAGCCTCCATGACCGTTCTGCCGCGCGCCGTGACGTTCAGCACGCGTCCGCCGGCCGACAGTAGGCGCCCGCCCTCGAGTCGCGTGCCGGCGTGGAAGATCTCGACGCCCTCGATTGCCGCTGCGGCGTCGAGACCGCGGATCTCGCTCCCGGTCAGGTAGCTTCCCGGATAGCCGCGGCTCGCCAGCGCGACGGTCAGCGCCACGTCGTCGTGCCAGCGCAGATCGAACGACCCCAATGCGCCGTCCGCCGTGGCGAGCAGCGCCGTCAGCAGGTCCGACTTCAGGCGCATCATCAATACCTGGCACTCGGGATCACCGAAGCGGCAGTTGTATTCGATGAGCTTGGGGCCCTCGCGGGTGATCATGAGCCCGGCGAACAGCACACCCTGAAATGGCGCGCCGCGCTTTTTCATCGCGGCGACGGTCGGGCGGATCACCTCGCGCAGGATGCGATCATGCATGTCTTGGGTGACGATGGGGGCCGGCGAGTAGGCGCCCATGCCGCCGGTATTGGGGCCCGTGTCGCCGTCGCCGACGCGCTTGTGGTCCTGGGCAGTCGCGAGCGCCAGCACATCGGTACCGTCGCAGAGCGCAAAGAAGGACACCTCCTCGCCGTCGAGGAACTCCTCGACCACCACCTCGGCGCCGGCCGCGCCGAACGCGCCGGTAAAGCAGGCGTCGATGGCGGCATTGGCCTCGGCCCGCGTAGTCGCGACCACGACTCCCTTGCCGGCGGCAAGTCCGTCCGCTTTCACGACGATCGGCAGTTGGTTGCGGTCGGCAACGTAGTCCTTTGCCGGACCGGCCGCCGTGAATCGGCCGTAGGCGCCGGTCGGGATGGACGCCTCCGCGCACAGATCTTTGGTGTAGCCTTTCGAGCCTTCGAGCTGGGCTGCCGCCTTCGACGGCCCGAACACCTTGAAGCCCGCCGCGCGCAGATCGTCTGCGAGCCCCGCGACCAGCGGCGCCTCCGGCCCTATCACCACGAGATCGCTGCTGCGCGCCTTGGCGAGGGCGATGACGGCTGCATGATCCGCCACATCGAGCGGCACGCACTCGGCGATCGCACCGATACCGCCGTTGCCCGGCGCACAGGTCAGCGTGGTCAGCAGCGGGCTTGCCGCCAAGGCCCACGCCAGCGCATGCTCGCGGCCACCGGGGCCGATCAGAAGGACGTTCATGGGTGCCTTGAGTTGTGTTGGACTATTTGATGAAGCGAGTGAGCAACACCACTAGGCTCAAAAAAGCCATGGCAATCGACGCGCCATACCTAAGACTGCGCAGCTCTGTCTGAAAGTCCGCTCTGAGTGACGCGCTCTGTTGCTCGAGAAGCGATTTCATCTCCGCGCGCAAAGTGTCGCTCTGAGCCTTCATCTCGGCACGCAGGGTATCGTTCTGTGCTCTCACTTCGACGCGCAGCGCGTGAAGATCAGTCTTCGTGCACAATTCGTTGGAAACCAGATCATCCATCGATTTCGCATGCGCGCGCGCCAGCGCCTCGGCATGCGGAGCCTCGATGCCTGCGGCCGTCAAGGTCTTGACGAAGTCGAGCGTGTCGAAATGAACGGTCATCGGTTTCCCGTGCTCCGGCGGTCGAGTCACGTTATCATGGAGCAGGTCGGATCATAAAGGCTTGGATAAGCCCACGTCCGCCCCATTGCCGGCCGGCCTCCAAGGCTATCAGATCCACTTGGAGATCCAGGGAACCAGATTCGTGGCCGAACCCGTCCGCGCCGCCAAACCCGGCGCCAACATCGCCGAATTTTCCGTGTCCGAACTCGCTGGCGCCATCAAGCGTGCGCTCGAGGACGGCTTCGGTTTCGTGCGCCTGAAGGGCGAGATTTCCGGCTACCGGGGCCCGCACGCCTCCGGCCATTGTTATTTCGCGCTGAAGGACGACAAGGCCAAGATCGAGGCGGTGATCTGGCGCGGCCAGTTCTCGCGCCTGCGCTTCCGGCCCGAGGAGGGCATGGAGGTGATCGCGCAGGGCCGCATCACGTCCTATCCAGGCTCCTCGAAGTACCAGATCGTGATCGAGACGCTGGAGCCGGCCGGCGTCGGCGCGCTGATGGCGATGCTCGATGAGAGGAAGCGCAAGCTCACCGCCGAGGGCCTGTTTGCCGACGAGCGCAAGCGCAAGCGCCCCTTCCTGCCGAAGGTCATCGGCATCGTCACCTCGCCGACGGGCGCCGTCATCCGCGACATGCTTGTGGGCTTCCAGGAGCGGTTTCCAGCCCACGTGGTGCTGTGGCCGGTGCGGGTGCAAGGCGAGACCTGCGCGGCGGAGGTGGCCGCTGCCATCCGTGGCTTCAATGCGCTGCCAACTGGTGGACGTATCCCGCGCCCCGAGCTGCTGATCGTCGCGCGCGGCGGGGGAAGCCTCGAGGACCTGTGGGGCTTCAACGAGGAGATCGTGGTGCGGGCGGCGGCCGCGAGCACGATCCCACTCATCTCCGCGGTCGGCCACGAGACCGACTGGACGCTGATCGATCTGGCCGCCGATGCGCGCGCGCCGACGCCGACCAAGGCCGCCGAATGGGCCGTGCCGAAGTACTCCGAGCTGGTCGAGCGCAGCGACGATCTGGGCTTGCGCGTGCGCCGCATCGTGCGCCGTCGGCTCGACGAGGCGCGCGCGCATTTCCGGGCCGCCGCCCGCGGCCTTCCCCGGCGCGAGGACCTGCTGGCGCTGCCCCGGCAGCGATTCGATGCGGCGCAGCTGCGGCTTGGCCGCGCGCTCTTCGCCAACACGCAGGCGCACGCCAAGCGCATGGCTCGCATCGCCCCGCGCCTGCAGATCCGTCTGCTTTCGCAGCGCCTCGACAAGAGCCGCGATCGCCTCGATCGCGTGTCCGCCCGCGCCGCCGATGCGCTGGGACGCGGCACGGCGGCGCGCCGCACCCGGCTCGAGCGCATCGGCGGGCGGTTGCGTCCGATGCCGATCGCGCAACGCATCGTACGCGCAGCCGAGCGGATCGATGGGCTCGGCCAGCGCTTGCAGCAAGCATTCACGGGCCAGCTCGACACGCGGCGCCGGCACCTCAGCGCGCAGGAGCAGATGCTCGCCGCGCTGAGCTACCAGGGTGTGCTGCGGCGCGGCTTTGCGCTGGTGCGCGACGAGACGGGCCGCACGCTGCGCTCGTCGTCGGCAATCGAGCCAGGCACCCGCCTCGCCATCGAGTTCGCCGACGGCCAGGTCGGCGCGCGAGCCGAGGGCGCAGCGACTAAGACTATCGCGTCGGCGGCGACGCCAGCGCTGCGCGTTACGCCTCCTGTTACGGCTCCTGCCCAACCGAAGCCGAAGCGTTCACCGGGCGACCAGGGCTCGCTGTTCTGAGCCGGTGCCCCGTTGCGGACTCACTGCGCCGTGCCCTCCGGCGCCGACAGCGTCGTC
>JANOJW010000754.1:0-8089 GCA_031418955.1 Hyphomicrobiales bacterium
TGGGGGCTGGAGCATCGACCGGCCGCGTTTTGAAATCGACGCTCAAGGCCATGGCACCGCCATCTACCGGGTGGCGAAGCCCGGCCGTTCCTATTCGCTCGTCGCCTTTTCCCACGAACTCGACCCTGAAAAGCGTACCGACCGCGTCATCGCGGAAGCCTGGGATGCGACGTTCGTGCTTTATGACGGCGTGCCGGACGCGGCCGAAATCGCGCGGCTCGCCGCCAACGTGCCGCTGCAGGAAGCAGGCAGATACCTTGCGAGCGAGCTGATCCTCGCGCGTGCCAACCGCAGCGTTCGTCTCTTCGACCGCGTGGTGGCGGCGCTCGCCGCAGGTCGACAGCCCGACGCCAGAGAGATCGAGACCACCGGCTATCTGATGCGTACGACGGCGGTCTACGGCAACGGCAAGTTCGGCATTGCCGATCGCGCCGCGATCATCGATCGACCGGAACTCGGCCATCCCTTCCGACTCGAGATGCTTGCCGTCTATCTGATCCGCGCCTTCACGCTCGATCTCGTCGAGCACATGGCCACGCTTGCCGCGCCGCAATCGGCTGTTCGCCTGTTGCCCGACCTTCGTCGGCGCCTCGGCATCGGCAATGCCACCGGGCTCGGCATGGCCCCGTTCATCGTGCGGCATCCCGCCCTGATCGACCGGTGGATGGACGCACGCGAGACGGCGCTGGCGCGTGCCCGAGCCGTTGCAGCAGCCAATCCCGCGCAGCGCGGGACATTCGCAAACGCGCTTGCCGGCGCCCGGGCGCAGGTGGCCGCGTGGCGGACGGGGGATGCCGTGCAGGCTCCCTGCATTGCCGCGCTCGGGCGGGATCTCGCGCGGCTCTCAGCCGAGATCGACGCTGGTGCGCTCGCACGGCCACATCCTTGGGATCGGCTCTACCGCTTCGCCGAGGCCGAGCTGTCGCTCGAGGCCCAGGAGATGGCCGTCTCGCTGCTGATCGAGCCGCACGGGGCGATCGTGGACGACCTTGCCGAATGCATGGCGCTCGACGAGGGCGCCGAGTTCACGATCGACGGCCGTGGCACGGTCGGGCAGTTTCGTGCGGAGATCGCGGCGAACTATGCATGGGCTCGCGCGATCGATCTTGCGCTGCCTGAAGCGCATACCCGATTCTGGTACGTCTCGGAGGAGAAGCTCGAGCCCCGGCTCGGCTGGCGCCACGAGGAGCCGGGCGCCGAGCGCGAGTTGCCGCTCGCGATTGCCCGCGATATCGGGCTGCTCTCAACCGATCTCGCCGCCGCGCCGACCGAGGAGACCGTCGCCGCGTTCCTGCTCCGTCACCCCGAGCATCGCCACATCGTGCGCCGCGCCGGCATAGCAGCGCGCCACCGTTACGCCGAAGTGCGCGACAACCTGATCGCCACCGAGCTGCGGGCCATCGACCTGCTGCGCTGCAAGCTCGCCTTCTTCGGCGCCACCCGCTTCGATCCCCGCAGTGACAAGTGGCTGCGGATCACCCTGTTCCAGGGCGCGCCAAGTCCCGACGAGCTTCACGCGCGCAATTGGGACGACTGGATCTGGTCACATGCACCGACGCCGCCGGAGGGAACGCGTCAATGATCGTGTCGCTCAACGAGGTCGAAAGCCTGGTGCTGAAGGCGGTGTGGGGCGCCGGCCTCACCTGGGGCCTGGCGGAGGAGGCGGCCGCGTCGGCGGTTTGGCTCGCCCGCGCCGACCTGCTGCTGATCGGGCCGCTGCTCGCGCGCCTCGAAGCGACGGGTACGAGCCTGCCAGTCGATGTTGGCGAGACAATCCAACCGGCTGCGGCGGGGACTGCGCTCTGCCCGCTGCTCACGGGCGCCTGGATCGCCGACCAGGGGAGTGCGAACCGGCGGCTCGACGTACGGGACGTGTTGGCGCCGCTCTGGCTATCGGCCGTTGTCGCGCGCTCACTGCCGCACGAGTGCCAGCTGATCGCCGAGTGGCAGGACGCGCGGCTCGTACTCGGCCGGTCCGGGCCGCTAGAGCCGGCGAAGCCTCGTCAATCGAGCATGCCAGCGGAGGCGGCGGGTGCCATGGTATTGACGCTGCGACAGTGCGCGCAGAGCCCCCGCGCGCTCCAGCCTCGGTCGAGCGGCGGCTTCATGGTCTCAGATGCGGATTGGCAAGCGCTGCAGGCCTTTGAGAGGCGCACCTATGTGCCGGCGAGCGAGCGGTCACGTCTTGCTGGTGCGGGCGCCGGCCTGCTCGACGGCGACTGACGTTGTCCGCCGCTTGCCCCCTTCGGGTTCGCCTAGGCCCTCAGAACTCGATTCGGATGCCGGTGAAGATCAGATCGAACGGCTTCAGGCCCTTGTCAGCGACTTGGCCAGTCGCCGTCACCAGGTTCACATCCAGCTCGTGATGACGATAGCCGGCATAGACCTGCATGGCGGCCGCGTCGATGTGCTGGGTGATCCCGAAACCCCATACGTTGGACGAACTGGACAGCAGTTCGGTTGGTGCACCGACGGGCGACAGCGCCAGGGCTCCGACGATGTCGCTCTTGCTGTCGCGGTTGTGCGAGGTGCCCCAGTAACCCTCGCCATAGAGCGACGTTGGTCCGAGTACGTTGAATGTCCTGAAGACGCCACCGCGCACGTAATGAAAGACATCAGCCCCTCGGCAGGAGCCGGTGACCGCGCCTCGCTCCTTGCACAGGTCCGTGTGCTCCATGCGTCCGTGGTTGTAGGCGATGTTGATGCCACTCGGAATGTGCATCACGGCGATCGAACCACCCCAGCCGGTGTCGCGGAGATGCTCGCTGTTCTTCTCCTCGGTATTGGCGAAATAGCCGATGCCGGCACGGACCTTGTAGGTCTTGTCCCATTCTGCGCGATAGCGCAAAGCCGCGTCCCAGAAATTGTCCTCGCCGGTAGCCGCCGACACCTGAAATCCCATCAAGGTCGGTGACGTGAAGGTCGCGAGTTCGCCCTTGATTCCGGCAAATTTTCCGAGCACGAAATCGCCCCACGTCAGATCTGGGAGCAATTCGCCCGAACGCGTCCTCAGCAGAAAGCCGCCCATCCAGTCCGGGATCTCCGCATCCGTCGTCTCGGCACTGGTCAACTCCATGTTGTCGATGCCGCGACTAGCCGAGTTCTGCCGTCCAAGACCGACCCGGCCGATCAGATTGTGTTCGAGATAGACGAACGCTCGATCAGCCTTGACCGTCTGCCCGTCGCCTCGTGCGCGGAATTGGCCCACCTCTTCGGACGGGGCGATATACGCGTCGATCTTGTAGAGAAAGCCGGCCTTCAGACCGTCACGGATTTTCGCCTCGCCCTCGAACTTGAAGCTGGTGTTGTCGACGGTTGGATCCACGACATAGGCGTCGCGCTGAAACCCGTCGTTCCAGAACAACACGGCCCTGTTGACGACGCCCGAGATCTTCAATTGGATTTTGCGATTGCCGCGGCGCGCGACAGTTGCCTCGAGTTCTTCCAGTCGCTGCTCGAGGTCGAGGCAGCATGACGTACCGCGGTCTGCCGCATATCCTGGCAGGACCGCCCCGGCAAGGGCCAGCACGGCCGCGGCCGAACCGGCGCGCATCTTCGAGATTAGCCACATGGCGTTGCTCTGCGGTTCGAAACTACACTGCGGCATGGCGTGTGCACGATTCGCTTTGGCGTCAAGACTAGCTCCGACGTTGCCCACGGCTGCCGCAACGTTATCCACGGCCACTGCCGCGGCTCGAGACTCGGCAAGACTGAATGGGACGCGACGCGACGCCGGCTGACCCTCGCGCCTGCACCCGGCGCGGACTGCCATGTCCGTGACCAGTTAAGGTTAACCACGGATTACGAGCAGCGACTGTTAATTCCCGGTTCACAAACGTGACTGGCTCAGTTTGACTGATTCGGCCATCGAAATGGAATTTTTCGTTGCAGCCTGTTCCGCTGCTCGGCGCTATTGACGGTCAACCCACGGAAGGACGTGAAGCAATGCTTCGCACAATCGTCAACGCCGGCCTTCGGTATCGGTTCTTGACCTTGGCGCTGGCCGCTGCCGTCCTGGTGCTCGCCGCGATGCGGGCCTGGCAGATGCCCGTGGACACGTTCCCGGAGTTCGCCCCGCCGGTCGTCGAGGTGCAAACCGAAGCACCGGGCCTCGCCGCCAGCGAAGTCGAGCGCCTCGTCACGCTGCCCATCGAGGAGCTGTTGAGCGGCGTCTCTTGGCTCAAGTCGCTGCAGTCCGAAACGGTGGCCGGTCTGTCCTCCGTCCGTCTCTTGTTCGAGCCCGGCACCGACCTCATGCGGGCCCGCCAGCTCGTGCAGGAGCGTCTGACGCTCTCCTACACGATCCCGACCTCGGCCAAGGCCCCGGTCATGCTGCAGCCGCTCTCGTCGACCAGCCGGGTCATGATGATCGGCCTGTCGTCGAAGGACATCCCGCTCATTCAGCAGTCGGTGATTGCGCAGTGGACGATCAAACCGAAGCTGCTCGGTGTGCCAGGCGTCGCCAACGTGGCGATCTGGGGCGAACGGCGTCGCCAGCTGCAGGTGCAGGTGAACACCGACAAGCTTCGCGACGCCGGTGTCAAGCAGGAGCAGATCATCTCCTCGGCCGGCGATTCCCTTTATGTGACGAGCCTCAGCTATCTCAAGGCCTCCAATCCCGGCAGCGGCGGCTGGATCGACGGGCCGAACCAGCGGCTCGAGATCCGCCACGTGCTGCCGATGTCGTCGGCAGAGGACCTGGGCAAGGTCAGCGTCGACGGCACCAAGAAGCGGCTCGCAGAATTGACCACCGTGGTCGAGGGGCACCCCCCGATGGTGGGCGAGGCGCTGGTCGATGCCAAGCCGGGCATCATCATCGTCGTCGAGAAATTCCCCGGCGCCAGCACGGTCGAGGTCAGCCGCCGCGTCAAAGCCGCGCTCGGTGCCATGCGGCCAGGCTTGCCGGGATTGAGCATCAACGATCAGCTGTTCGACTCATCAAACTACATCGAGGAGGCGCTGGAGAACAACGCGCTCGCAGCCGGAACGGCCCTCGCCCTGCTGACGCTGGTGCTGGCGCTGATGCTCTACAGCGTCCGAGCCGCGATTGTCGCCGTCGGCTCCATCGTGCTCGCCGTCGTCACAGTTCTGGTTGTGCTCAATCTCGCCGGCGCGACACTCAACACCGTGACGATTGCCGGTATCCTGCTGGCCCTGGCAGTAATTGTCGACGAGGTCGTTACCGTCGTCGACGGAATCTTGCGGCGCGCGCCGACCGGCGACGTTGGATCACGACCGACATTGCTTGCGACCGTCGGCGAAACCCTGATCGATCTGCGCCGCACGGTTGGCTATGCCGTCGCCAGCCTGCTGCTTCTCGCGCTGCCGATCTACTTCATGGGCGGCTTGAGCGGCGCCCTGCTGAAGCCGCTGGCCGTGAGCTACATGCTCGCGGTGGCGGCCGGCGTGGTGGTGGCGCTGCTGGTGACGCCGGCGCTGGCCTGCCTCCTGCTCGACGGCAACGCCGACCGCGGCGAGAGCGGGCTCGTGGCGCGCCTCAAGAGCGGCTACCAGCGGGTCTTGACGGAGATCATCGCACGGCCGGCGGGCGCATACGCCGCGACCGCGGTGATCGTCGCCGGCGCGTTGGCCATGTGGCCGGCGCTCAACCGCTCGCTCCTGCCGGAGTTCCAGGACCGCGATCTCGTCGTCAGGTGGAATGCGGCGCCCGGAGCGTCGCATCCCGGCATGACCCGCATTACGAGCGCGGCGGTGCAGGACTTGAAAGCCATCTCGGGCGTGCGCGCCGTCAGCGCCCACTTCGGGCGCGCCGTCACCGGCGATCAGGTGGTCGCCATGAACTCCGGGCAGATCTGGATCAGCATCGATCAAGCCGCCGACTACAACAAAACGCTGACGGCGATCCGTTCGACGCTGGCCGAATATCCGGGCATCGACCGAGACGTTCGCTCCTATCTGCAGGAGCGGGTGCGCGAGGCGCTGACCGGCGTCGCAATGCCCGTGGTCGTGCGCATTTTCGGGCCCGATCGCGAGGTTCTAGCCGCGAAGGCCGAGGAGGCGCGCCAGCTCCTTTCGCGCGTCAACGGCCTCGTTGATCTGCGTACCCAGGGGCAGGTCACCGAGCCGCAACTGCACGTCAAGGTCGATCTTGCGGCTGCCGCCCAGCATGGCCTGAAGCCCGGCGACGTCCGGCGCGCGGCGGCGACACTGTTCTCGGGGCTCGAGGTCGGCAAGATCTTCGAGCAACAGAAAGTGTTCGATGTCGTCGTGTGGTCGCCCCCTGAGACGCGCGCCAATGCCACGGGGCTCGCGAACATGCTGATCGAGACGCCGACGGGCGGGCATGTCCGGCTCAGCCAATTGGCGGAGTTGCAAGTGAAACCGACGCCGACCGTGATCCGGCACGAGCGCGCAACGCCCTACATCGACGTGACGGCCGGAGTGGCCGGGCGTGACATTGGATCGGTGGTGAAGGAGGTCGAGCGCCGCCTCTCCGACATTCGCTTCCCGCTCGAGCACCATCCAGAGATCCTGGGCGAGTACAGCGAACGCAGTGTCGCCAAGACGCGGATGCTGGCGGTGGCGATCGGCTCTGCGATCGGTATCTTCCTGCTGTTCCAGGCACTGACTGGAAGCTGGCAGATGAGCTCGATCTCGGTGCTTGTGGTGCTGGCCTCGCTCGCGGGCGGCGTGATCGCAGCGATGATCTTCGGCGGCGACGCCTCGATCGGCTCGCTCGTCGCCTTCGTTGGAATCGCCGCAATCGCCGTGCGGCAGTCCCTGATGCTCATTCAACGGCTGCAGGACCGCGCCGTACAAGGTACGGCATTCGGCTCGCAGCTCGTGCTCGATACGGCCAACGATCGCGTGGTGCCGACGCTGGCAGCGGCCATGGCTATCGGTGCGGCGCTGCTGCCCTTCATCGTGCTCGGAAATGTTTCCGGCCTCGAGATCGAGCGGCCGATGGCGATCGTCCTGTTTGGCGGCCTGGTCGCATCGACAGCAATGACCCTGCTGGTCTTGCCATCGCTCCTCCTGCGGTTTGGCAGCTCCATGACCCTCGACGGCATCAAGGGAGTCTTCAAATGAAATTCAACAACCCGTGGATGATCGCTCTGGCCGCCCTCGTGGCATTGCAGGCGGTGTACATCGGCAACCTGGTCTACCGGCAGAAGCTCGCCGGACAGGCGGCGGCTCTGCAGAAGGTGGCGCCCGCCAAGCTCGAGCCGATCCCCGGCAGCAAGCTGATGCGCGTGACGCTGATACAAAAGGCGCACGACCGCCTCGGCATCAAGACGGAAGCGCTGACCGACGGTACAGCAGTCGCCTCGGCAACGGCAAAGGGGCCGCAGCCTGCCCGGCGCAGCGTGCCCTATGCGTCGCTGCTCTACGATCTCGACGGCTCGACCTGGGTCTACAAGCAGGTGGCGCCGCTGACCTTCGAGCGGCACCAGATCCAGGTCATCGGGATCCAGGGCGACAACGTCTACATCTCGGATGGCCCGCCGGTCGGGACTGCCGTGGTCACCCAGGGCGCCATCGAAATTTTCGGCGCCGAGACCAAGGTCGGTCACTGAGATCGAGCACCAGACGGTGGGACGGCCCGGTCCGCACCGACTGCCTGTACGGACGACTATAACTTCAGAGGTCGCGCACCATGTTCCGTTGGATCATCGGCTCCAGCCTGAAGTTCCGCTTCCTCGTCGCGGCGGCAGCCATCGCCATGGTCGTCTACGGCATGGATCGATTGCGCCACATGCCGATCGACGTCTTCCCCGAGTTTGCCCCGCCGCTGGTCGAGATCCAGACCGAGGGCCCGGGCATGTCGACCGAGGAGATCGAGGAGCTGATCACCATCCCGATGGAGGAGACGCTGCGCGGCACGCCTGGCCTCGATGTGCTGCGCTCGCACTCCGTCGTCGGCCTGTCGGCCGTTCGCCTTTTCTTCAAGCAGGGCTCGGACATTCTCCTCGCGCGCCAGCTCGTACAGGAGCGGCTGCAACTCGCTATCCCGAACCTTCCCGCGTCCGCAGGCCGCCCGATCATGCTGCAGCCGCTGTCGGCGACCAGCCGCGCGATGAAGATCGGCATCTCGTCGAAGACGATCCACACCCGCGACCTGTCGGTG
>JANOJW010000755.1:0-3798 GCA_031418955.1 Hyphomicrobiales bacterium
GAACGCACTACGGGGCGCGGCTCGACGACGTGCTGGTGTTCGGCAGCCGTGCCCGAGGCGATGCGACCGCCGACAGCGATCTCGATCTGGCGATCGTACTGCGCGACGGGGTCGGCGATTACTGGGCCGAGAAGTTTGCACTGAGTGACTTGTCCTGTCCCGCACTTGTCGAGGCAGGCTTGTTCATCCAGTGTTTTCCGATCTCCCGACGCGAGTGGGAAGCGCCGGAAACACATTACAATCCGGGGTTCGTTCGAAACATCCGACGGGATGCAAAACCGCTCGGAGCGGTGGCGTGACGGAGCTGATCAAAAGAGCCGAGACTGCCCTGAAGGAGGCACGACACCTGCTCGACGGGGGTTTCGGCAATGGTGCGGTCGGCCGCGCCTACTACTCGATCTTCTACGCGGCGAAGGCAGCCTTGCGTGCGATCTCGCCCGAGTTGGCGGAGGCCAAAACGCATGGAACGATCATGAGGCGCCTTCTGCAGCACTTGAAGGCAGTGGAGCAAAACGGCTCTGAACTCGCACCCATCGTCAAGCGCGCGTTGGAGACCCGGCATCAGGCCGACTTCGGCGAACCGCCGATGTCCGCCGATGTCGCCAAGACGTTCATCGACAGCGCAGAGACGTTCATCGCCGCAGTCTCAGCTTTCATCTCATCGAGAACCCCATGACTACGCGCGAGCGCATCTACCTGTTCGATACGACGTTGCGCGACGGCGCGCAGACGCAAGGCGTCGACTTCTCGGCCGACGACAAGCGGCGCATTGCGCATGTGCTGGATGAGCTGGGGGTCGACTACATCGAGGGCGGCTATCCCGGCGCCAACGACACCGACACGGCGTTCTTCGGCGACCGGCCAGCGCTCGCCCACGCCAAGCTCACCGCCTTCGGCATGACCAAGCGGGCGGGTCGCTCGACCGCCAACGACCCGAGTTTCCAGACGGTGGTGCAGTCGTCGGCCGACGCCGTCTGCCTCGTCGCCAAGGCCTGGGACTATCACGTGCGAGTCGCGCTGGGCATCACCAACGCCGAGAACATCCAGGGTGTTGCCGAAAGCGTCGCCGCGATGAAGGCGGCCAAGAAAGAGCCGATGATCGATTGCGAGCACTTCTTCGACGGCTGGAAGGGCAATCGGGAGCACGCGCTCGCCGTCGCACGCACGGCCTATGAGGCTGGCGCGCGCTGGGTGGTGTTGTGCGACACCAACGGCGGCACACTGCCCCACGAGATCGACGCGATCGTGCGCGACGTGGCGCTGATCGTGCCGGGTTTGCATCTGGGCATCCACACGCACAACGACACCGAACAGGCGGTTGCCAACACGCTTGCAGCCGTCCGCGCCGGTTGCCGCCAGATCCAGGGCACGCTCAACGGTCTCGGCGAGCGCTGCGGCAACGCCAACCTCACCTCGCTGATCCCGACGCTGCTGTTGAAACCCGACCTTGCCGACCGGTTCGAGATCGGGGTCAGCCCTGACCGGCTGATGCGGCTGACGCACGCGAGCCGGCTGCTGGACGAGATCCTCAACCGCGCGCCGAACCGGCAGGCGCCCTATGTCGGCGAGAGCGCGTTCGCGACCAAGGCCGGCATCCATGCCTCGGCGATCCTGAAGGAGCCCGAGACCTATGAGCACGTGAAGCCCGAGCTAGTGGGCAACCGCCGCCGTGTGCTCGTCTCGCAGCAGGCGGGCCGGTCGAACATCCTTTCCGAGCTCGAGCGGCTCGGCATCGAGATCCCCAAACACGACGAGCGCGTGGCGCAACTCCTCGACGAGGTCAAGACGCGCGAGGCGACGGGCTATGCCTACGAGGGCGCGGAGGCCTCGTTCGAGCTGCTGGCGCGGCGGTTGCTCGGCGAGGTGCCGCAATACTTCAAGGTCGACAACTTCCGCGTCATCGTCGAGAAGCGGCACAACGCGCTCGGCCGGATGGTCTCGGTTTCGGAGGCCTCGGTGCGCGTGTTCATCGACGGCGAGAACGAGGCGATCTGGAACGTGGCGGAGGGCAACGGTCCGGTCAACGCGCTCGACCAGGCCCTGCGCAAGGATCTTGGCCGCTATCAGCGCTACATTCGCAGCGTCGAACTGTCGGACTACAAGGTGCGCATCCTCACCGGCGGCTCGGAGGCGGTGACGCGCGTCCTCGTCGAAAGCCGTGACAAGATCACCGGCGAGCGCTGGTCGACCGTCGGCGTGTCGCCCAATATCGTCGATGCGAGCTTCGAGGCGCTGACCGAATCGATCACCTACAAGCTGTTCAAGGACCGCGCCATGGCTGCGTGATGGACGCGGCGCGAACGCGTGCGTGCGCGACCGATGACTATGCTCTGGCGGGGAAGTGCACGCGGCGAAGGCATTCAGCTGTCCGAATAGAAGCCGACCAGCTTCTCGGCCCGGCTTCCGTTGACGAGCCAGCGCATCTCTCCTTTTCGAACTTCACGAGGAACATGGTGCCGCTCGCCACGCGCTTCTCGGCGTAGCTGCACGGCGCCATCATCGAAGCGACCATCCTCGTCGGCGGCAGCCTGCTGATCTGGCGGGTGATGCAATAGGTGGATAGCCGACGACGCCGGTGGCCAGGCGCGCGGCGGACGCCGTATAGTCGCTCGGGCACTACGGGCACCACGGGGAGGCGGCGGACAGGGCGTGTTCACGGAAACGACATTGCGGGCGGCCCTCGCGCGCCGTGACACGCTCCGTGCGATCATTGGCCTGGGCATCACGCAGATCATCGGGTGGGGGTGCTCGTTCACGGCGATCACCATGTTCGGCACGCCGATCGGTGAGAGCCTGGGACTGCAGCGGGAAACGGTGTTTGGCGGCGTGACGCTGCTGCTGCTCGTCTCGGCCGTGATGGCGCCGCACACGGGCAAGCTGGTCGACCGCCTCGGCGCGCGGCCGATCATGATGACGGGATCGGTGATGGCGGCGCTCGCCATGGTGGCACAGTCGCAGGCGAGCGGCGTCGTCACCTACATGCTCGGTTGGGTGCTGTACGGGATTGCCATGCCGCTGGCGCTCAACACCGCGGCGATGCCGGGTCTTGTGCAGATCGTCGGTCCCAATGCGCGCAAGGCGATCACCGGGCTGACGCTGCTCACCGGCTTGACCAGCACGTTCTTTCTGCCGCTCAGCGCCTGGCTGCTCGACACGGTCGGCTGGCGCAATGCCTATCTGCTGTTTGGGGCGATGCACCTTGTCATCTGCTTGCCGCTCCACTGGTGGGTGCTGCGTCGCCGTACCGATCCGATCATGGACAGCGGCCGGCCGTCGAGCAAGGCGCCGGTCTCATTGGACGGCGTGCTGCCGGCGCCCATGCGACGCCGCGCCTTCGTGCTGCTGACGGTGTGGACCTGCACCGAGGGGCTGCTGACCTGGGGCCTCTACATGCAGATCGTCGATGTTCTCGGCGGCATGGGGGTCGATCGCACGACCTCGGTGTGGCTGTGGGCGCTGGTGGGGCCCGCGCAGGCAGCCGCACGGCTGTTCGAGCTGATCACCGGGGGACGCCATTCGATCCTGACCACTGCACTCGGGTCGGCGTTGCTGACCTCGACGAGCTTCCTCGCCTTTGCCCTGCTCGGCGTCTCGACGACCTCGACCGCGCTGTTCTGCATCGCGATGGGGCTCGGGCACGGTCTCTTCGCAGTCGCCCGCAACACGCTGCCGTTGACGCTGTTTGGGGCGCGCGAATTCGGGCACTACATGGGCCTTCTGATGGTCCCCCAGAACATCGTCAACGCCATGGCGCCGCTGCTGTTCGCGTTCATCATCGCGCGCATGAGCCCGTCGCAT
>JANOJW010000756.1:0-10319 GCA_031418955.1 Hyphomicrobiales bacterium
CGCGCGAAGCGTTCGAGAAGCTTGCGACGGTCGCCGCCGACCAGGCCAAGAGTGCCGAGCATCTGGTGCTCGCCTCCCACGCCGGCGCCAAGACCATCAGCACCAAGCTGATCGACAACACCGTCAAGAATGCCGCCGCAGCGTTCGATGCGGCCGAGGCGCTGGCCAAGGCCCGCTCGCTGCCGGAAGCGTTCCAGCTGCAGGCCGCCTTCATGCAGCAGCAGTTCGCCATCGCTGGCGCGCAGACCAAGGAGCTGTTCGACCTGTCGACCCGCATCGCGCAGCAGACGTTCGAGACCATGAATACGGCTGCCGCCAAGTCCTTCGAGCAGGTCAAGAAGGTCTGAGGGTTACCGTCGTCCTTCGAGATTGGTGGGGTCGGATCCTTGTGTCCGGCCCCATTTTCTTGCGCAGTTCGATCATCACTGCCGCCTGAGCAATCGGGTCAGACCCGAGGGTCTGACCCCGTCGCGCCCATCGCATAGACCTGCGGATTGACGACGTGCGCGGGTCGCCGCCCCCGCGCTACGTCGACGATCGACCCCAGTGCACTCGCGGCGATGTCGTGGAAGCACTCGTCGGTCCAGCACAGCGCGTGCGGCGTGATGATGACGTTGTCCATGTCGAGCAGCGCATTGTCCGGCTCGACCGGCTCCCGCGTCGTGACGTCGAGACCGGCGCCGGCGATCCGGCCCGCCTGCAGGGCGCGGATCAGCGCTGGCTCGTCGACGATCGGCCCGCGCGCCACATTGATGAAATAAGCCGACGGCTTCATGCGCGCGAAGCAGGCGTCGTCGATCAGCCCTCGCGTCGCGTCGTCAAGCGGACAGCACACCACGACGAAATCGGCTTCGCTCATCACCTGGTCGAGCGGGACGATGGTTGCGCCGAGCGCTGAAATGGGGCCTGCATCCGCGAACGGATCGGCCGCGATCATGCGCGCGAAAAAGGGACGCGCGAGCGGCAGCAGCTCCTGTCCGATGCCGCCGGCGCCGACGAGGCCGAGCGTGCGCGTCGTGAGGCCTTGCCCCATGTAGCTCGTGCGATCGTTCCAGCGGCCTTGCCGCACGATGTCGTTCTTCTCGAGCAGGCGCCCCGCCAACGCGAAGATCAACGTCAATGTCGCTACCGCGACCGGCCGGCGCACCGCGACCGGCGTGTTGGTCAGCACGATGCCCTTGGCGGTCAGCGCCGGGATGTCGACGGAGTCATAGCCGACGCCGTTGCGCGCGATGATCTTCAAGCGGCAGTCGGCGCGAGCAACGCTTCGCCCCGTAACGCGCGGAATGTTGACGTGCAACCCGTCGTAGCGCGCCGCGATCTCAGGCGTGATCTCGGGGATGTCCTCCGGGAGCCATTCCCAGGCGATGTCCTGTTGGCCGGAAACGATCTCGAGCGCGCGCTCGCCGAACGCTGGCACGCCGGCCGACGTGAGCAGGTCGCGGGTGATACCGATCTTGAAGGTCATTTCGTTGCTCCGCCAGCACATCCAGCACATCAAGTCTCGACGTCATCCCCGCGCCGAGCCGATGCGAAGCATCCGGCGAGGGAACAGGCGGGGACCCACGACAGGGTTCGACCAATGGTGTTTCAACGAGAAGCGTCGTGGGTGCCCGCCTCCGCGGGCATGACGTCGAGAGTTGATCAATCCGCGATCGAGGAGAGGATGGACTTCACGCCGGCCATCAACAGGCCGTGGTCGGTGCCGGCCGCCTGCATGTTGAAGCCGAGCTTCTTGTACTGCTTTGCCCAGTTGGCATCCGCGCACATGAAACCGAGACCCTTTTTGTGGCGGCGGCCAGCGGCGACGACGCGCTTCACGGCATTCACATAGAGCGGGTTGTCGAATTGCCCCGGAATGCCGAGGAAATTGGTCAGGTCGAAGTGCCCGACCCACAGCACGTCGATGCCGTCGATTGCGGCAATCTCCTCGACGCACTCGAGCCCGCGCTCGGTTTCGATCTGCGCGATGATCAGCGTGCGAGCGTCGGCAGCCTTCATCTTGGCGAGCGGATCGCCCGGCGCATAATCATCGTGCGCGAAGGCGAAGGCGGCGCCGCGCCGCCCGCGCGGTGGATAGTGCGTCGACTCGACGATGGATTTGGCCTGCGCCACGCTCTCGACCATCGGGATCATGATGCCGTGACAGCCGATGTCGAGGGCGCGGGCCAGGAAGTGGTACTCGCCGCGCGGCACCCGCACAAAAGGCGCGATGTCGAGACCACGGCAGTGTGCAACTTGCGTCTTGATGGTCTCGAGGCTCGTACCGGTGTGCTCCATGTCGTAGATCAGGAACTCGCATCCGGCGTGCTTCATGACCTGCGCGATGCCGGGCGAGAAGAACTCGAACACCATCGAGCCGAGCACGGTCTCGCCGCCCATGGCGCGCTGTCGCAATGATTTCCTGGCCACGATACCTCCGTCGATCTGCAGTTCCCCATCCTGCACTTGGTCCTGGGGGGACTGGAAGCTCGATCGACGAAAAGTTGGCCAGCAATGCGCGGCACGCAGATGTCGATTAAAGTCGATTCGTCGGAATCGGACGGAGACGGGCATGACGGCGACGACTGTGGCACCGCAGCCAAGCACGCGCAGGGGCTGCCTGAAGTGGGTGGCCGTAGCGGCAGTTGTGGCGGTGATCGGCATCGGCGCACCCGCGGGCTGCACGTACTACCTGTTCTCGTCGCTCGCCAACAGCACGCCGGCGAAAATGGGCGTCACCCTCGCCGAGGTGCATCCATTGGTCCGAGCCAAGCTCGGTACGCCGCTGACGCGCGGGCGCTTCGCCTCGGGCCGCATCCAGCTCAGCAACTCGAACGGGAGCGCGACTTTGGCCGTCCCCGTCTCGGGTCCGAATGGCTCGGGCACGGCCCACGTCTCGGCGACGAAGTCGGGCGGTGAATGGCGCATCGACACGCTCGAGGTCCAGCCGGACGACGGCAGCGCGCGTATCAGTGTGCTGGGCGGCGGCATTCGATCATAGTCTGCCTGGAAATTGGGCAACCAAGATCCGAACTTGCCCGAAATCCAGTCGTCGAGGTAATTTGCTTTGTCGAAAAATTCGTAGAGCCAATTGTTTTAACACATTCTTTAGAGTTGTTGTGAAATGGCACGTTTTTTGATCTGAGACGTGCTGGGTGGCAGGCACATGTGCTTGCTTGAGTGGCATCTGCACGATCGCTGTGCAGCCACGATGGTCCGGGGGGAACATGGAACAATTGCAGACGAGCGCCGACGTCTTCTTTCTGCTGATGGGCGCGATCCTCGTTTTTGCCATGCATGGCGGCTTCGCGTTTCTCGAGGTCGGCACGGTGCGGCACAAGAACCAGGTCAACGCGTTGTGCAAGATCATGGTCGACTTCGCGATCTCGACCCTTTGCTACTTCTTCGTCGGCTACTGGATCGCCTACGGCATCACGTTCATGACCGGCGCCGAGGCGCTGTCGGGCGGAGCGGACGGCGCCGCCGGGTCGGGGATCAACCTCGTCAAGTTCTTCTTCCTCGCGACCTTCGCGGCTGCCGTCCCGGCGATCATCTCGGGCGGCATCGCCGAGCGGGCCTCGTTCTGGCCGCAGTGCGTGGCGACGGGGCTGGTCGTGGGCATCTTCTACCCGCTGTTCGAGGGCATCGTGTGGAACAAGAACTTCGGCATTCAGGAGGGTTTCTTCAAAGCCCGTTTCGGCGCCGAGTTCCATGACTTTGCCGGCTCGATCGTCGTGCACGCGGTCGGCGGCTTCACGGCGCTGGCGGCCGTCTGGAAGCTTGGTCCCCGCATCGGCCGCTATGGCCGCGGCCGCTCGATCGGCATCCCGCCCTCGTCCATTCCGTGGCTGGCGATGGGCTCGTGGATGCTGTGCATCGGCTGGTTCGGCTTCAACGTGATGAGCGCGCAGACCTTGAAGACCGCGTCCGGGCTCGTCGCCATGAACTCGCTGATGGCCATGTGCGGCGGCATCCTGGCGGCGCTGATTGCCGGCCGCAACGATCCGGGCTTTGTGCACAACGGCGCACTCGCAGGCCTCGTCGCGGTATGCGCGGGCTCCGACGTGATGCACCCGATCGGCTCGCTGATCGTCGGCGCGGTGGCGGGCGTGATCTTCGTCGAGATGTTCAAGATCGCGACCAACAAATGGGAGATCGACGACGTGCTGGGCGTGTGGCCTCTGCACGGGCTGTGCGGCCTGTGGGGCGGCATCGCGTGCGGTATCTTCGGGCTGAAGAGCTTCGGCGGCGTCGGCGGCGTGTCGTTTCCGGTGCAGCTGATGGGCAGCCTGATGGGCGCGGCGTTCGGCCTGATCAGCGGTGCGATCGTCTATACCTTCGTGCACGCGGCGATGGGCTTCAGGCTGTCGCCGGACGACGAGCGGCAGGGCGCGGATCTCGCCGTGCACAAGATCGGCGCCAACCCGGAAGACGAGGTGCGCGGCGGTCGTGCGTGATGGGGGGCAGGCCCGGACCGCGCGTCGGGCGCGAGCCGGGCTAGCGGCTGCGAGGCGCTTCGTGCGGCGATTTCCGCGGTAGCGGCGAAGATGTGGCGGTGGCGACGGCCGGCGCCGGCTTGCCGCTTGCCTCGATGCGGTCGTTCCAGGGTCCCAGCAGAAAGTTGCAGATCGGCATCGTGAGCGCAGTGGATGCGAGCGCGACCAGCACCAGTGCCGAGTAGGTCTGGAGGCTGACGATGCCGGCGTCCTTGAACACCGTGACCACGACGAGCTCCATCAGGCCTTTGGTCTGCAGCAGGATCCCGGCGGTGATGCCGAACGCGTTGTTCTCGCCGGCTAATCGCGCGAACAGCCACGTGGCGCTGACTTTGACCAGCACACAGACCGCCATGCCGATGAAAAAGATCGTCCAGATCGTCGGGTCGGAGACAGAGATCGTCGCCTGCAGGCCGGTGTCGAGAAAGAAGAACGGCAGCAGCAGCAGTGACGTCGGCATGTCGAGCTTGGAGGCCGCCATGTGCCGCACGGAATCAGGTAGCAGCGCGCCGACGATGAAGGCGCCGAGGACGGCGTGAAGGCCTCCGATCTGCGTGATCGCCGAGCAGCCGAAGATGGCGAGGCCAACCAGGATCATCTGCACGCGCTCGGGCGCCTTGGTCGCAACCGCCCGCTCGAGCAACGGATTGATGACGAACAGGCAAAGCCCCACCACGGCAATGCCGCCGCCGATCGCCAGGGCACAGTTCACGATCAGCCCGCCAGCGCCGCGGGAGAACGGCAGGATCGCCGCCATCGAGGTCCACAGCACCGCGTCGCCGAGGGCTGCGGCGGCAAGTGCGACTGCGCCGATGCGGCGGCGGTTGAGACCGATCTCGCTCATGATCAGCGCCAGCACGGGAAGCGCCGGCACCGCATTGCAGAGCCCGAAGGCGATCGCGAAAAGCGCCGCGCTCTGGCTCGCTCCCATGACGCTTGGATAGATGAACGCCAGCTGATAGCCGATCGCGATGCCGACGGCCCAGGTGGCGAGCAGCCCGCCGACGCCGATCGACACCACCGACCGGCCCGCGCTGCGGATCACGTCGCGGTCGGCTTCGGTGCCGGCAAGGAACGCGAACAGGCATACCGAGATGGCGGCCAGCGCCTTGATGCCGTTCGGCACACTGCAATCGCGCACGCCGTCGACCATCTTGCAGGCAAAAAGCAGCGACTGCGCGTCGGGGGCAAAGTAGCCGAGAATGCTGGGCCCCAGCGCGATGCCGGTGAAGATCTGGATGGCGGCGAGCGGGAACCAGCGCTTCAGCCGCAGCACCCACCAGAGCAGGAACGGCACAAGAATAATGAGAGATGCTCCGATCAGGAGCACGGATTTGGAATCGAGTTTCATCCAGGACCCTGTCACGGCAAGGTGCGGACGCTCGCACGGCGGCTCAGGGGCGGTCAACGGCAAGCGGCCGCATGCTTAAGCAAGCGCTGCGCGCGAGCCGTGCGCCGTTGGCAACGCGCGAGGGCGCCTTGCGGCCTATCGGTCCCGGCGAGGCGTGCTAGAATCACGGCAGGCGAGGTGCATACGGGAGGGCGTTCATGCTGAGGCTCGGCTGTGGTGCTGGCTTCTCGTCGGACCGACTGGAGCCGGCGATCGATCTCGCGCGGAAGGGCCACCTCGACTATCTGGTGTTTGAGACCTGCGCCGAGCGGACGCTGGCGTTCGGTCATCGCGACCGCAAGCTTGATCCCAAGCGCGGCTACAACCCGCAACTCGCCGCCCGCCTGCGCGGCGTTCTCAAAGCTTGCCGGGACAACGGCACGCGCATCGTCACCAACATGGGCGTGGCCAACACGCCGGCAGCCGCGGAGCTGGCGATCGAAGTGGCGCGCGAGCTCGGGCTGCAGGGCCTGAAAGTCGCGGCGGTCACCGGCGACGACGTCTCCGGCCAGATCACGCCGGAGACGACGCTTTTCGACCACCATGACACGCCGGTCGGCCGGATCGGGCTACCGCTGGTCGGCGCCAACGCCTATCTCGGCATCGATGCCATCCTGCCCGCGCTCGAGGCCGGCGCCGACGTCGTCATCACCGGCCGGGTCGCCGATCCCTCGCTGTTCCTCGCGCCGATCGTGCACGCGCATGGCTGGCGCCTCGACGATTGGGAGAAGCTTGGTCGCGGCACCTGCGTCGGCCACCTCATGGAATGCGGCATGCAGATCACCGGCGGCTACTACGCCGATCCAGGCTGGAAGGACGTGCCGCGGCTCGCCGACTGCGGCTACCCGATCGCCGAGGTGGACGGGGACGGCGGCATGGTCATCACCAAGCTCGCCGACGCCGGCGGTCTCGTGTCGATGCGCACGGTAAAGGAGCAGCTAATGTACGAGGTGCACGACCCCGCGCGCTATCTGACGCCCGATGTGACGGCGGATTTCTCGCGCGTCGAGGTGCGCGAGGAAGGACGCGACCGCGTGGCAGTGAGCCGGGCGACGGGCACTGCGCGACCCGCGACGCTGAAGGTGACGATCGGCTTTGATCGTGGGTACTACGCGGAAGGGGCGGTGAGCTATGCGGGCCCCAACGCGGCGGCGCGCGGGCGGCTGGCGGCCGAGGTCCTGAGTACGCGATTGGGGCGCCATTCCGAGATCGCGCGTGAGATGCGCATCGACATCACGGGGCTCAATGCGCTGCATCAGACGGCGGGGGTGGTCTCCCGTGACAGCGAGGACGTGCGCGTGCGTGTCGCCATGCGGTCGGCGGATCGGGCCGCTTGCGAAACGATGCTGTGGGAGGTCGAGTCGCTCTTGTGCTGTGGCCCGGCAGGCGGCGGCGGGTTCCGTGGTCAGATCACGCCGTCGGTGATCACGCACTCGGCGCTGATTGCGCGCGAGCAGGTGGCTCCGAAGTTCACGATGCTTGTCGCCTGAGGGAGCAGCACGCCATGAGCCGCCGCGTCAAGCTGCATGAGATCGCCCACGCGCGGGCCGGCGACAAGGGCAATGCGTCCAACGTCTCGGTGTGGGTGTATGACCCGGGCGACTATGCACTCGTCAAGGAGCAACTGACGGCGAAGCGCATCAAACAGGCGTTTCCGACGCTGATCGAGGGCGACGTGGCGCGCTACGAACTCGACCAGCTGCACGGGCTCAATTTCGTCATGCAGGATGCGCTGGAGGGCGGGGTGAATACGTCGCTCGGCCTCGACAGCCACGGCAAGTCGTGGAGCTTCCTGATCCTGGGTCTCGAGATCGAGGTGCCGGAGAACCGGCGGATTTCGTAGGCTCGTCTCATTCGCAACGCGATCACTGGATCCGAGAACTCTGCCGGCATGCCGCCATCGGGTCGGCGCCGCCCGCCGCTGCGCACTTTGGCAATCGCGCCGGCTGGATCGGCTCGATCAGCGCCGGCGTCTCGGTGCCGGCCGGCATCGCCGACGCCGTCATCGGCCGCACGAGGCCGCGCTGCGCCATCGGGATGCGTGCGGACGCACCTCGTCGCGCGATCAACTCGTCGATGCGCGCAACGGTGGCGATCGCCACCCGCTGCGGCGGCGCGGCGACGAACGGCAGCGTCACGATTGCCGCGCCCGCACGCCCGCGCAAGGCCGAAAGCCGCCGCTCATAAGCCTGCAGCATCGGTAGCCCTTCGCTGCCGCGATGATTGACGACGCGCAATTGCGGCACCGCCGTCTTCAGCACGATCGCAACCAGCGTCCCCGCCAGCCCCTGCAACGGTTCCATGCTCTCGCTGACGTTCTTCGCGACCTCGATGCCCGGGCCGGAGCTGCCGTAGTTCGTGGCGTGCGTGCTGAGCACGTCGTGCGGCGCCACCTGGATCACGACGACGAATTGCTTACCCCTGGTGTCGGTGCCCTGCTTGCTCATGTAGAACGGCACGAACACCGAACTGCTATGCGACGAGATGGTGTCGTAGGGATCGATGTTGCGGGTGCCGTTGTGGAACTCGTGGAACACGAAATAGCGCATGTCGCTGGCGCCGCGCCGGCGATACTGCCCCATGCGATTTCGCGGGCTGTGCGCGACGAGCACGTACTCCGACGGCGACACCCAATAGCGCCCGGCCGGCATCCACCCGTCGGTCAGCGGCGGCAGCGTCAGCGGACATTCCAAGTTGACGCAACCCTTGAACGCTTCCGTCCCCGGCGCGGCCGTGTCGGTCGCCTTCAGCGTCGCCATCGCATCGTTGAACGCCGTCTGCCCGCGGTCCGTCCGGTACAGCGGCCAGCCGTCGACCAGCGCCTGATCGGCCTCGCTGCGCGGCACGTTGGTCGCGCCGTTGCGCGCGCCCCCAACGAAATTGCGCTCCTTGATCGGCGTCTGGGCGGCCGCTTGCGTAGACGGCAAGCCCGCCACGACCGGCGCACCGACCGCCAATGCCAAAAATCCTGCACGCAGCACGGCGCGTCCGAATGAATATGCGTTACGCAATACACCGTCTCCTCGGCCGCTGTGCCCGCAAGTCTCTTGCGCGAGCATCAAGGCTGAACCGGGCCGGGATATTGGCGATAAATTGGTTACGATCCGTTAACGACGATGCAGGCCCGCCTATTAATCCTAACGCCACGTTGCTTTTGACAGCGTCACGCTGGTTGGGCATATTTTCGCTAGGCTGCGCAAGGTGGGCCAGGTATTCGCTAGGCTGCGCAAGGTGGGCCAGGTAGGTGCCTGGCTTCAGCCTGGCACCGTGCCCCACCCTGGCACCCGTACCCTCAGTGCTGAAGCGCCACTTTCAAAAAAACCACCACTTGCGCCGCTTGCGCTTGGCCGCTCGGTCGCCGTCGGGCAGATCGCCAGTGCGCAGGTGCCCGAGATCGCGATCCGCGAACGTCGCCACATAGCCGAGCTTGGTCAGCGTCGCGCGCGCCGCCGCGATCTGGCCCGGCCGGTCGATGTATTCGATCGCCAGCACGGGTTTGCCGGCCTTGCGCAATGGCGTGATCATCTCGATGCGGGACGCGAAATGGTCGGCCGGGTTGGGCTGTTGCTCCTTGAATGCGCCATACAGCAGATCCTCCTTCCCCATGCCGCTGATCACACGCACATAGGCTGGATCCTCGAGCAGTTCCTCGCCGTTCTGCGGCACGATCAGGAAGCCGGGGCTCTTGGCTCGAGCCCGCTCGGCGATCCGGACGACGAACGTGCGCATGTCATCGCGGGCGCTTTCGCGTCCCTCCGCGATCGCCTCGACGCTGGTGTCGACCTTGTCGAGGTAGACGCCGTCGAAGCCTGACGCGATGATGCGGTCGAGATAGCCGCCCTCGCCCAGGAAGATGTGCTGCCAGTCGTCACGCCAGTAGCGCACGGCATAGTTGCTGCGCCACTCGCCGTTCTCAGGCCCGAGCCATGGTGGCGCACGAAACAGGCCGACGAGGTCGCCGAACAGGCTGCCGCCCCACGTCCAGTGCCAGTAGTAGCGATAGTTCTCGGCCTCGCCGATCGAGAGGTACGCGAGCACGATGCGCGGCGACCCGTCGGGCTTGCGCTTCAATTGCGCAAGCTCGGCCGGCGTGAAGACCTGCTCCTCGGTTCCATCCTTGGAATAGTCGACGACCAGTACGTCGTGCGAGGCGGCCACGAGCTTCGCCATGGTGATGTGCTGCAGCTGAAAGCCCCAGCTCTTCGCTGCATTGAACCGCAGCGGCCGCGTCGCATCGCCGTGCAGGCCGCTCGCCTGCGCCATCGTGGCGACAAACGCCACCAGCACCAGTCCAAGGACCGCACGTCCGACGATCCGAGCCATTGATCCAACTCCACCAAGCGGTCGCTATCTAAGAGCCTGTCTCGGAGGTTTTCGTATGGTTTCACGGTCCAAGCTCGAGTCGATCCGCCAGAAGGAGGCCGCAGCTCGTAGCCCAGCTACGGGCAAGG
>JANOJW010000757.1:0-6821 GCA_031418955.1 Hyphomicrobiales bacterium
CCTTGCCCGTAGCCAGGCTACGGTCGGCGGCCTCCTCCTGGCGGATCGACTCGAGCTTGGACCGTGAAACCACACGAAAACCTCCGAGACAGGCTCTTAGTTCGCCGCCACAAAGTCGTCCAGCGGCAGCCGCAATCGATCACTACCTGCGTGCCAGGCCGCGAGGGATCATGTGATCGGACCCAAGCGGCACAACACGAAGGGACGCACCGATGATCAAGCACCTGACTATCGCCCTGGCGTTCGGCGGCCTGCTGGCCGGCTCGGCGCTCGCGCAGACCACCTCGACGCCAGTTCCTGCACCTGCGCCGTCGGCGCCAGCCCAGGCTCCGCCGGCCGAGAAGGCGCCGCCCGCTGCAGCGACGGCGCCGGCGCAGGCTGTCACTGCAAAGGTCGCCGCGACCCCCGACGAGTGCCTGCAGTCGGCCGCCGATCTCGTGCTCAATGCCGAGGAGAAGAAGCTTGCCGACGACAAGATCGACCGGATCGAAGAGCTGTTGCTCAAGATGGAGGCGCACTGCGAAGGCCGCCGCTTCCCCGAGGCCCTCGTCGTCGCGACCGACATCAAGTCGCTGATCGAGAAGCAGTAACCGCGGCTTCGGGACGGCCTGACAAGCCGGGCGCGCGGTCCAGCCGGATGCGCGCCCGGTTTCATTTTGCCTCGATTGCCCTAGGCGCAGAAATCCCCTAGCAGTGGCGGCGATCCTCGCAACGGTCCGAGCCCATGATCATCGCCATCGACGGACCCGCCGCCTCGGGCAAGGGCACGCTCGCCAAGCGCATCGCTGCGCATTTCGGCTACGGCTGCCTCGACACGGGCCTCCTCTACCGGGCTGTTGCGCGCGACGTGCTTGCCGCCGGCGGCTCGCTCGAGGACGAGACGGTGGCGGCCGCGCACGCCCGCATCCTCGACGCAGGGACCCTCGACGACAGCGGCTTGCGCCTCCCCGGCGTCGGTGATGCAGCGTCGGTGGTCGCGAGGCACCCGAAGGTGCGCTCAGCCCTGCTCGCGTTCCAGCGCAATTTCGCCGCTCAGGAGCCCGGCGCCGTGCTCGACGGCCGCGACATCGGCACCGTCGTGTGCCCGGATGCGCCCGTGAAGATCTTCGTCGTCGCCGACGCCGAGGTGCGCGCCCGCCGCCGCTTCGAGGAGTTGCGCTGGCGCGGCGAGCCCGTCACCTACGAGGGCGTGCTCGAGGTGATCCGCCGCCGCGACGCCCGCGACAGCGAGCGCGCCGACGCACCGATGAAGCCTGCCGCCGACGCCATGCTGCTCGACACCACGCACCTTGGCGTCGACGAGGCGCTGGCGGCTGCGCTGGGGCTGATCGAGGGTCGCTTGCGGCGCGACGGTCGCGGCGATGCGATCGCACGGAGCAGATGAGCGGCCAGTCGTGAGCGGCCACACGGACGGCGAGGACCAGCACACATGCAGATCGGAATGCTCGGCCTTGGCCGCATGGGCGCCAACATCGTGCGCCGGCTGATGCGGCATGGCCATACGGCCGTCGTCTGGGATCGCGATCCCAAGCCGGGCGCCTCGCTCGCCCTCGACGGCGCGACGGCGGCGACCAGCCTCGCGGATCTGGTGGGGAAGCTCGCCGCGCCGCGCACGGTGTGGATCATGCTGCCGGCGGGTGCGGCAACCGAGACCGCGATCAACGAACTCGGCGGTCTGCTGGCTGCGGGCGACACCATCATCGACGGCGGCAACACGTTCTGGAAGGACGACGTGCGGCGCGCGAAAGACTTGGGGAGCCGCGGCATCCACTATCTTGACGCCGGCACCTCGGGCGGCGTCTGGGGCCTCGAGCGCGGCTACTGCCTGATGATCGGCGGCGCCAAAGACGTGTTCGACCGCCACGAGCCGATCTTTTCTGCACTCGCGCCCGGTCCCGGTGGCATCCCGCGCACCAAGGGCCGCGAAGGCGCACCAACGCGCGCCGAGCAGGGCTACATCCACGCCGGGCCAGCGGGTGCGGGTCACTTCGTCAAGATGATCCACAACGGCATCGAGTACGGCATGATGCAGGCAATGGCGGAAGGCTTCGACATTCTGCGCCACGCCAATACGACGATGCAGCCGGCCGAGCACCGCCTCGACCTCGACGTCGCCGAAATTTCAGAAGTATGGCGGCGCGGCAGCGTGATCACGTCGTGGCTGCTCGACCTCACCGCCGATGCGCTCTCAGCCGACCGCGATCTCGCCGCCTACTCGGGCCACGTCGAGGACTCCGGAGAAGGCCGCTGGACCGTGCAGGCCGCGATCGAGGAAGCGGTGCCGGCCGAAGTGCTGACCAGCGCGCTCTATACCCGCTTCCGCTCGCGCCAGGACCACACCTTCGCCGAGAAGGTGCTCTCCGCGATGCGACAAGGCTTCGGCGGGCACGTCGAGCCGGGCAAGAAGGGCTGACGCACATGGCCGGACTGCTCGAGCGAATGCCGACTATCGTCAAGCCGCGCGTGATCGTGCTGATGGGCGTGTCGGGTTGCGGCAAGAGCACGACGGGGCGCCGGCTCGCCAACACGCTCGGCTGGCCGTTCCGCGATGCCGACAGCTTCCACCCTGAGGCCAATGTGCTGAAGATGGCGAGCGGACAGCCGCTGGATGATGCAGACCGGGCGCCGTGGCTCGCGGCGATTGCCGAATGGATCGATGCGCAACGTGCGGGGGGCACGCATGGCGTTGTCACCTGCTCGGCGCTGAAACGCCGCTACCGGGATGTGCTGCTCGACGGGCGGCCGGACGTGGGCCTCGTGTACCTCAAGGGCAGCTACGCACTGATCGGCGACCGCGTGGCGCGGCGGCGGGGACACTTCATGCCGGCCGCGCTGCTGAAAAGTCAGTTCGATGCGCTGGAGGAACCGGGCTCCGAGGAAGCGGCACTGCTCGTTTCCGTGCGGCTGACCCCTAAGCGCGTGGTCGAGCGCATCGTCGACGGCTACGGCCTGACGCCCAAGCGCGTCGTGCCGCCGCAAGTTTGAGTTTCAGCCCTCAGAGACGATTGTGCCATGGCCGCGCTCGATACGTTGTTTGTCACCCGCATCCTGCGCGCCGAGCTCGGCGGCCGCTCGCGCCGCCTCGTCGATGACTTGCGTATGACCTGCCTCGCCATCGCCGAGGAGGACCGCGCCGGCCAGGCCTGGTGCCGCGAGCACGGCTATCGCGGCTATACGTCGTACGCCTCGCTCGACGACCTGACCCGCCGGGCCTCCGTGTTCGCCGATCTCGTGCGGCTGATCGATCCCCGCGTCGCCCGCTATGCTCGTTCGGTCGATCTCGACCTCGGCCGCAGGCGGCTCGCTCTCGACAGCTTGTGGATCAACGTTCTGGAGCCTGGCGGGCATCACGCAGCCCACATCCATCCCCATTCCGTGGTCAGTGGTACCTTCTACGTCGAGGTGCCGAAGGGGGCGAGCGCGATCCGCTTCGAAGACCCGCGCCACGGCCTGATGATGGCGGCCCCGCCGCGCAAGTCGAACGCGCGCATCGCCAACCGCAGGTTCGTCTCGGTCGAGCCGAAGTCCGGCACGGTGCTGCTCTGGGAGAGCTGGCTGCGCCACGATGTGCCGGTCAACAACGCGCGGCGGCCACGGGTGAGTCTCAGCTTCAACTACGCCTGGGCGTGACGTGTAGGTCGGAGCGAGCGGGCCAAAGACGTTGAGGACGTGCCGTGGACACGCTCCCGCGAGGTCCGACAGCGTCGCGTTCCGGGTTGTCGGACTTCGCGGGAGTTGGCGCCGAGCGCATCGCGGCGGTGGCAGGCCCGCTCACTCCGACCTACGCATTGCATAATCCCGCGCCGCCGCTTCCGCCGAAATGCGGCCCTCGCGGAGGTCGCGGGCGATGGCTGCCGGGTCGCGGGCGCGCGGCTCACCGAAACCGCCGCCGCCCGCCGTCGTGATCGCGACCGTCGAGCCGTGATCGAGCCGCGCCTTGCCGCGAAGCGGCGGCTCGCCGGGCTGCTCGTAGCGGAACACGGCCTTGACGCCCTCTCCCCCGCCGGCGAGTCCCCACGGCGCGGTGCGCAGGCGCGATCCGAACACCGCCGTGCGGCAGGCGTCGTGCTCGGCGCGCACACGGCGATGGATCGCCATGCCGCCGCGGGTGCGTCCCGGTCCGCCTGAGTCCGCGACAAGCTCGTAGCGCTCGACCATCAGCGGATACTCGGTCTCGAGGCCTTCGACGGGCAGGTTCGAGGTGTTGGTCATGTGCGAATGCACGCCGTCGAGACCGTCTTTCGTGGCGCGTGCGCCAAAGCCGCCGCCGATGGTCTCGACGTAGGCGTAAAAGCGCCCGGTTCTCGGATCGACGCCGGAGAAGTCGGCGTAGGTGCTGGCCCCATTGTGGGCGGCGGTGACGCGCTCGGGGATCGCTTTTGCAAGTGCGCCGTGTACGAGATCGACGACGCGTTGCGCGGTGTCGACGCGCGCGTTGACGGCGGCCGGCGCCGCGGCGTTCAGCACCGACGCCTTGGTGGCGGTGACGTGGATCGGCCGGAAGAACCCGGCATTCGGCGGGATCTCGGGGCCGATCAGCGTTTTCAGCGCGTAGTAGACGGCGGCGAGCAGACCGGTCTCCACCAGATTGAAGCCGGCTCGCACCTGCGGCGGGGCGGTGAAGTCGAGCGAGATCTCGTCGTCGCACACGACCACCGTCACACCAAGATCGAGGATGTCGGGCAGCTCCTCGGAATCGAACTGATCGGCGAACGTGTAGGTGCCCGGCGGAATGGTCTGGATACCGGCTCGCGTCAGCCGCTCGGCATAGTCGAGCAACGCGTCCTCGGCGGCGAGGATCAGCGGCGTGCCGTAGCGGCGGCACAGCTCGCGGAAGCGGCGGATGCCGAGCGTGTTGGCCGCACCCTGCGCACGCAGATCCGCGAGCCGCTCGCGAGGGACCTGCAGATTGAGCAGGATGATGTCGAGCACGTCCTGCTGCAGGCGGCCCTCCCGATAGAGGCGGATCGGCGGGATCCGGATGCCTTCCTGGAAGATGTGGGCGTGCGCGCGGTCGACGAAATCGGCGTGGTGGGCGGTGTTGGTCGCCCAGCCGACGAGCGTGCCCTCGAAAAAGATCGGCTCGGCGAGCACGAGGTCGGGGAGATGCGTGCCGCCGCCCGTGTAGGCGTCGTTGCCGATGAACACGTCGCCCTCTCGCACGTCGGTGAGCGCCACGCGGGCGTGGATCGCATTGATGACGCCGATCAGCGAGGAGAGGTGCATCGGGATGTGCATGGCCTGCGCCAGCACGCGGCCCTTGGCGTCGAACAGGCACGTCGAGCTGTCGCGCCGCTCCTTGATGTTGGTCGAGTAGGAGGCGCGCACCAGCGTCTCGCCCATCTCCTCAGCGATCGAGGACAGCGCATTGCCGATCACCTCGACGGTGATGGGATCGATGGGGCCCGTGGGGCGGTTGTTGGTCGGGGTGGACATGGCGGTCACGCGCGTCCCCGGTTGCCGAGCTTCTCGCGAGCAATGATCATCTTCATGATCTGCGCGGTGCCGTCGCCGATCTGGAGGCCCATGACGTCGCGCAGGCGCTGCTGGTGGGCTAAATCGAGGCCGTAGCCGTAGTGACCGTGCGTGAGCAGGCACTGCTGAATGACGTCGGTGGCGGTCTTGGGCGCGAGCCACTTGCACATGGCGGCTTCTGCCGTGTGGGGGAGGCCGGCGTCCTTCAAGCGCAGCGTGTGATAGCAAAGCTGTCGTGCAGCCGCGATCGCGGTCTCGGCCTCGGCGAGCGGGAACGTCACGCCCTGGTTGCGCGACAGCGGCGCGCCGAACGCGTGTCGCTCCTGCACATAGGCCCACGACTCGTCGAGCGAGGCCTGCGCGGCGCCGATCACCTGTAGTCCGATCAGCGCGCGGCTGAAGTCGAAGCCCTGCATCACCTGCACGAAGCCCTGGCCCTCCGCCGCGAGCCGGTTCTCCTCGGGGACCACCACGTCGTCGAAGAACACCGAGCAGCGCCCGACCGAGAGACTGCCCAGATCCTTGTAGCGCTGCGTGGTGATGCCGGGCGTGGTCATGGGCACCAGGAACGCCGAGACGCCGCGCGCCTTGGCTTCGACGGGGCCCGTACGCGCGAACACGATGATGGCGTCCGACTGGTCAGCCATGCTGATCGACGACTTCTCGCCCTTGAGGATATAGCGCGCGCCGTCGCGGCGGGCGGCGAGCGCAAGGTTTGCCGCATCCGAACCGCCGCGTGGCTCGGTGAGCCCGAGGCTCAGCACCGCTTCGCCCGCGACGAGCTTTCCCAACCATATCCGGGCGAGCGGGGGGGCCGCATGCTCGGCTACGATCTTGGCGTTGAGCGAGCCCAGGATCTGCAGATAGGCGGCGTTGGGGTCGGCATAGCCGATCGCCTCCGCGATGAGCCCGCTGGTCAGGCTCGGCAGGCCGAGGCCTCCAAGAGCCTCTGGCACCTCCGGCGCGATCAGCCCGAGCGCACCCATCTCACGGATCAGGCCGCGGTCGATGCGGCCCGTGCCCTCGCTCGACCGGTAGAGTGGCGCGACCCGCTCGGTCGCGAACCGGCGCGCCGTATCCTGGATCGCGGCAAGATCGTCGGTGAGGGTCGGGTCCATACTGGGGTATGCTCCGGGCGTCGTGTCGAGGCGAACCTATCGCGGCGCGCAGAGCAAGGCAAAGTGCAAGCCGCTGGCTTCAGCCTTAGGGCGCAATAGCGCGCCCACTTACCATGCCTCCGCACCAACGCTCGACGCGCGTATTGCGCCGTCTCACGGCGGTTGTCGCGGGGCAAAAAGCGCGGGGGCGCCACCGGGCGGAAAAAGCCCAGCGGCCCCGCGATTTGG
>JANOJW010000758.1:0-10097 GCA_031418955.1 Hyphomicrobiales bacterium
CCGCGGCGAGTTCGATCAGGCGATCACCGACTACAGCAAGGTGCTGGCCCTTTACGACAAGCACGTCGAGGCGATGGTCTATCGCGGCGTGCTCTACGAGAATACCGGCAAGAAGGAGCAGGCGATGACCGACTATCGCAATGCCCTGAAGCTCACCGCCGAGGACGACGACGACCGCAAGGCGCAGGCCGACGCGCTCGACCGCCTCTCGCGCCTGCAGCGTTGAAACAGCCGCGCCTGATGACTGCACCAGCCGGGCCATCGGCCCGGCTGTTTGCGTGGCGGGGGAGAGCTGCCGTCGCCGACTTGGCGGTTGCCGTGCGGTGTGTTGCCGTCCGGTGTTGATCACAGCCTCCATTCCGTCATAGCCTCGAGCCGTAGAGACTTGAGTTCGCACACACTCGCGGCCAGGCGGGCGCCGGACTCGTCGGCGCCGGTGCAACGAGTAGCGCCGCGCGTGGTCCCTTGCTCAAATCGCAGGCGCCGTACTTCTACCGCTTCGGCTTCGGCAAGGCGCAGATCACCATGACGTCGGACGGCCCGCTGCCGCTGGGCGATCCCTCGACCAACTTCCTCGGCGCGAGCAAGGAGGAAATCTCCAAGCTGCTCACCGACAACTACCTCTCGCCGACCAACGTCGTGCTCGAGCAGAACTGCCCGATCGTCAATACGGGCACGCACCTGGTACTGTTCGACACCGGTATGGGCACGCAGAAGATGTTCGGGCCGACCACCGGGCGGCTGCTCGCCAGCATGCGCGAGGCCGGCATCCAGCCAGGCCAGATCGACGCCATCGCCATCAGCCATGCCCACATCGATCACATCGGCGGCATGGTCGATGCGCGCGGCCGGCGCCTGTTCCCCAACGCAAAAGTTTACATCAACCAGGCCGACTTCGATTTCTGGACCGACGAGAAGAAGCTCACCGACGACAAGGTGAAGGTGTTCGTCAAGCACGCGCGCGACAACCTGATGCCGTATCGCGATCGCATCACCTTCATCAAGGATGGCCAGGAGATCGTGCTCACCATCCATCATAATTCTCCATCGTTTTTTATTGACCGTTGGAATCATTGTGTGACTCAAAGAGTCCACCCGAATCAGCGGGTGGAGATTTGCGAACATGGCTGGTGGGATCGAGGCGATTGCCGCATCGATCTCGGCTGATCTCGTTTTGCGTTTGCCGAGACAGAACAAGAAGCAGCGCGAGGGGCTCGCGTTACTCGTCGGCACGATGCTGGATGTGCGCAGCGCGAACCTGATGGATATCGCGGCATCGCTGCCACGCGAAGCCGAACGGATCGACATGCGCTACCAATACATCTCGCGCGTGCTCGGCAACGAGCACATCGACGTCGATTGGGTCATGGCGCCGTTCGCGCGCGAAGTTCTGACCAAAGCCGCGAAAGGCCGCCGCACGCTGGCTTTGATCATCGACCAGTCGAAATGTAACGACACACAGCAGGTGGTCGTCGTCGCTTTGCGTGTCGGCAATCGCTCCCTGCCGATATCCTGGCGGGTGAAAGAAACCGAGGGCGCCATTGGCTTTCCCGAGCAGCGCGCGGCGCTGGAAGTCGCGCACAAGCTGCTGCCCGAAGGCGCCAATGTCGTGCTCATGGGTGATCGCTTCTACGGCAGTCCCGATCTCATCGAATGGTGCAGAAGTGCCGGCTGGGATTGGCGTTTGCGTCTCAAGGGCGATCTGCTCGTGTTCGATTCCGAGGGCGGCGAGAGCACGGTTGCCGAATGCTTTGCGCGCGGGGATCGCTGTCTCGCCGACATCGGCCTCACTGGGAAACGTGCCCGAACCAACATCGGTATGGTGCACGAAGACGGGCACCCGGAACCCTGGTTCATCGCGATGTCGGAGAGGCCGACGACGGCGAAGACGTTTGACTATGGTTTGCGGTGGGGCATCGAGGCCATGTTCTCAGATTTCAAGAGCCGCGGCTTCGGTCTCGAAGACAGCCAATTGCAGCGCACCGACCGCATGGACCGGTTGATCCTGGTCATGACGCTGGCGCTGTATTGGGCCGTCTCGACGGGCATGTGGGCGGCTGAGAACACCGCACTCCCCGCCGAAAAAAAGACGCCGCGGCTCGTCCCAAGAAAGTCGCTCGCAGCCTGATCTCCTTCTTCACGCGCGGCCTGCGCCGCATTCAGACCTGCTTGCAGTCCCTCTGCGAGCTGCCGAAGCTCTGGTCGGTCTGGAGGAATTGATGGATGGTGAGGGAGATCGTGCCCGGCGTCACGGCGATGGCGGCGCCCGGCCACACCGTCGGGCACATGATCTTCATGATCCAGTCCGACAACAAGAAGGTGTGCTTCGTCGGCGATCTCACCCATCATCAGGTGCTGCTCGTCGAGCGGCCGCGGCTGGAGTTCGCCTACGATACCGATCCCAAGCAGTCGGCCGAGACGCGCGTGCGCATGCTCGACATGCTGGCCAAGGACAAGATTCCGCTGCTGGCATTCCACTTCCCGTGGCCGGGCTATGGGTATGTCTCCAAGCAGGGCGACGGCTTCCGCTACCATGCCGCGCCGATGGAGATCGTGACCATCCCACCGAAGAAAGCGGAAGCCCCGAAGGCTGCGGAGCCGGCGAAGAAGGCGGAACCGGCAAAGGCCGAGCCGGCGAAGAAGGACGAGAAGAAGTAGGACTGGACACGGGGCGGGGCAGACCGTCGTGTCTGCCCCGATCACCGGTCGCCGCGCAACCGCAGGATGGTCTTGGCGAGCGCCTGCGCGCGCGGCACCATCGAGGCGATCTCGAGGTACTCCTCCGCGGTATGCGCATTGCCTCCGACCGGTCCGACCGCGCAGATGGTCGGGCAGCCGACGCCGGCGGTGAAACCAGAATCCGCGCACCCGCCCGCGAACTCGCCCTCGACCTTCAGCCCTAGGTCGGCCGACGCGGCCTGGTAGGCCTCGAAGATCTCCCGCGACGCGTCCGACTGCGCCAGCGCCGCGAATTCGCCGAGGATCTCGAACCTTGCGGTGGCGCCGGGCACCGTGGTCTCCTCGACGATCCGCTTGATCGCATCGAGCGCCCAGGTGCGGTCGGCTGGCTTCACGTATCGCAAGTCGATGCGACCTTCGGCGCTGGGTGCGGTGGTGTTCACCGACTGGCCGCCCGAGACGAGGCCGACGTTGACGGTGATGCCGCGCTTCAAGTCGGTCAGCGCGTGCAAGGCCACGATCTTGTGGGCGATCTCGCCGATGGCGCTGATGCCCTTCTCGAAGGCGCCACCCGAGTGCGCGGCTTTTCCCAGTACCTCGAGCTTCAAGAAGACGCCGCCCTTGCGCCCCGTGACGACGTTACCGGTCGGCCGGCCGGGCTCGGAGTTGAACACCGCGCGAGCCTCGCGCGCCACCCGCTCGATGACGGGACGCGAGGAGGGCGAAGCGATCTCCTCGTCCGAGGTGATGAGGCCGGCGAGCGGACCTGGCGCCCCGCCGAAGCGCTTGAACGCCTCGAGCACGAACGCGTTCATCACCAGGCCCGCCTTCATGTCCGCGACGCCTGGACCGTAGGCGCGACCGGCCTCGATCTTGAAGGAGCGCTTGGCCGCCTCGCCCTTCGCAAACACGGTGTCGCGGTGGCCCATCAGGACGATCGGCTTCTCGTTCGACAAGCTGTCGTCCAGGCGCACGTGGATGGCATTGCCGTAGGTCTCGTGCGGCTCGACGCGGGTGACCATGCCGCGTTCGGTGAAATGGCGCACGAACCGGTCGCCGACCCGGTCGACGCCCGCCTTGTCGTAGCTGCCACTGTCGATGTTCACGACCTCTTCCAAGAGCGCGATCATCGCCGCGTGCTGGCTCGAGAGCCAGTTGCAGATCTGGGCTTCGTTCGTCTGCCGGTCGTCCGTTGCCGTCGGGGTTGCCGCCATGGGGGTGCCTCATGCTGCTGTACGTGCCCCATTAACGCGGCCCGGCGGCCTCGCGTCCAGCAGCGGCGCCGGCGGGCTGGCATGATTGCATCGGAATGCGGGACGCCCGTGCACTTTCGGCGCAGCTCGGCGCCCCGAGCGTTCTGGAGGGCGTTCTGCGGCGGCCACGCTCGGCGACAGATTGCATCGCCTTTTGGATGATCCCCGCTTTGCTGCTTTGCGGGATGAGGTATGCTAAGCTCCGCGAGTGGCGGGGCCGGGGCGGCTCGAGCCGTGGCGAGGTGCGGCCGCACGGCCGGGATCCGGGCGCAGACCCGGGTGTAGCGAAGGAATGGATCGATGGCACAGGACGGCGCTAAAACGGCGGAATCCAGAACGGCGACGCTGATCGTCAACAACAAGCAGATGCAGATGCCGGTACGCTCCGGCACCATCGGCCCCGACGTCGTCGACGTCGCCAAGCTTTATCGCGATACCGGCTGCTTCACGTATGACCCGGGTTTCACGTCGACCGCCAACTGCTCCTCGAAAATCACCTTCATCGATGGCGAGGAAGGTGTCCTCCTGTACCGTGGCTACCCGATCGAGCAGCTCGCCCAGGATTCGAGCATGATCGAGGTCTGCTACCTCCTGCTCAACGGGGAGCTGCCCAATAAGCAACAGCTCGAAACCTTCCGCCACACCATCACGCACCACACCATGGTGCACGAGCAGCTGACCCGTTTCTTCACGGGCTTCCGCCGCGACGCCCATCCGATGGCGATCATCTGCGGTGTGGTCGGCGCGCTCTCGGCTTTTTATCACGACTCGACCAACATCAACGACCCGCAGCACCGCATGATCGCGTCGCACCGGTTGATCGCGAAGATCCCGACGATTGCTGCCATGGCCTACAAGTACTCGGTCGGGCAGCCCTTCATTTACCCGCGCAACGACCTCGACTACGCGTCGAACTTCCTGCAGATGTGCTTTGCGGTGCCGTGCGAACCCTACGTGGTCAATCCCACGATCGCCAAGGCGCTCGACAAGATCATGATCCTGCACGCCGACCACGAGCAGAACGCCTCGACGTCGACGGTGCGACTGGCCGGCTCCTCGGGCGCCAATCCGTTCGCCTGCATCGCGGCGGGCATCGCCTCGCTCTGGGGGCCATCGCACGGCGGCGCCAACGAGGCCGTGCTCAACATGCTCAACGAGATCGGCACGGTCGACAAGGTTCCGCAGTTCGTCAAGCGCGTGAAGGACAAGAATGACAACGTGCTGCTGATGGGATTTGGTCATCGCGTCTACAAGAACTACGACCCGCGCGCCAAGATCATGCAGCAGAGCTGCCACGAGGTGCTCGACCTGCTCGGCATCAAGAACGACCCGCTGCTGAAGCTCGCCATGGAGCTCGAGCGCATCGCGCTGCAGGACGACTACTTCGTCGAGAAGAAGCTCTATCCCAACGTCGACTTCTACTCGGGCATCGTGCTGCGCGCGATCGGCTTCCCGGTGTCGATGTTCACACCGCTGTTCGCGGTCTCGCGCACGGTCGGCTGGATCTCGCAGTGGAAGGAGATGATCGAGGATCCCGAGCAGAAGATCGGCCGTCCCCGCCAGCTCTACATCGGCGCCCCCAAGCGCGAGTTCGTCGCGGTCGACCGCCGCGCCTGACGTGCGGCAACCCGTTCGTGTTTCCGGCAGCGCGGCCTCGAGCCGCGCTGTGTCGTCAGAAGGGCCCGCCAGAGAGCGTCGGGCGGCAACTCATCTCCCCCCTTCCCAGCGTCCGCAGTCGCGCTATAGTCGCCGCATGCTCCAGTCGAGATCCACAGTTCGCGTGAGGAAGGGCGGGACCCGCGATGCGGCCGCGCTCGCTGGCCTTTTCCGGCAGTCGTGGGAGCTGGCCTATCGCGGGATCATTCCGCATCTCCAGCTCGAGAAGATCGTTCGCCAACGCGACCCGAGCTGGTGGCACGATGCAGCGGCGAAGTCGGGTTTGTTGGTGATCGAGGTCAGCGGCAAGGTCGCCGGTTACGCGACGTTCGGGCGGGCACGGGGCCGGGGCGCCAAGTACCAGGGCGAGATCTACGAGCTCTACATCGAGCCGACGCATCAGGGCCTGGGCTTTGGCGAGCACCTGTTCGAGGCCGCGCGCTACGCACTCGACCAGCGCAGCCTCAACGGCCTCATCGTGTGGGCGCTCGCCGACAACGAGGCCGCGCATCATTTCTACTGGCGCCGCGGCGGGCGTCCGGTCGCCAAGACGACGGACAAGATGGCCGGCGTGAAGCTCGCCCGCATCGGTTTCGGCTGGAATTGACATGCGCATCGATGCGATCCCGATCGGCCGCTCGCCGCCCGACGACGTCAACGTCATCATCGAGGTGCCGGTCGGCGGCGAGCCGATCAAGTACGAGCTCGACAAGGCATCGGGCACGCTGTTCGTCGACCGCTTCCTGTATACGCCGATGCGCTATCCCGGGAACTACGGCTTCGTGCCTCACACGCTGTCGGCCGATGGCGATCCGATCGACGTGCTGGTGTGCAATACGCGCGCGATCGTGCCGGGCGCGGTGATGAATTGCAGATCCGTCGGGGTGCTCGTCATGGAGGACGACGCGGGTGGCGACGAGAAGATCGTGGCGGTGCCATCGACCAAGATCACGCAGCGCTATGCGGGTGTGAAGACCTACAAAGACCTGCCCGAGATCACGCTGAAGCAGATCGAGCACTTCTTCGCCCACTACAAAGACCTCGAACCCGGCAAGTGGGTGAAAATCCACCATTGGGGCGACGCCGACGAGGCGCGCCGCATGATCGTCGAGGCGATTGCGCGGGCCAAGGCGAAGGGATGAAGGGGCACGAGGACGCCACACTCTCACGGCCGAACCGGCTCACAATAAGCGCCGCTTTAGTCGGCTGGCACCTCGAAGGTCCGCTCAGATGGTGCGCTCCACCGACACCGAGCGGCAGTCCATCTCGTACTCGAGCTCGATAACGGGCGGCCGCGCAAGGTGCCAGGTGGTGCCCTGGCGTGCGGCGCCGCGCGCGACGATTTCGGAGCCCAGGATGCCGTGGATGTCGTGGATCGTGTAGACCTGGGCTGCCGTGGTGTCCGTCCAGGTGACGCCGAGCAGCGCCATCCGCCGCTCCATCTCGCCGAGTACGGCGCGGGCCTTGTCGACCATCGCGTCGGGGCTCGTCTCGCCGCGCCGCACGATGAATGTCCCGTACGCGCCCTTGCCCTCCGGCGCCTCGCCGCTACCCGAGATCACGAACGACGGCGCACGATCGTTCGTGGGCACTGTATAGGCGAACGCGTAGAATCCGGGCTCCGACGGCGGGCCGATCAGCGGGCATACGTTCGAGCGCGCTACCGGATTGAATGTGGTGACCGGGTCGTAGATGCCCCAGCGCGCCAACGTTTCGCAGTAGTGCTGGTTGAAGGCGATGAAGCCCGCCTCGCTGAACTGCGCGGGCGAGCGCAATTCGCACGCCGCGAACGCCGTCAGCGGTCGGCCGATGGATCTAAGATACGCCTCGACGCGCTCGAAGCCTGCGGCGAGCGGCAGCCACTCGCGAAACGTGACGCGCTCCATCGCAAAGCCGGGCTCCGCGGCGACCCCGCCCGAATACTGGAACACGGCAGGAATGGTGCGGTAGCTGCCGGGGAAGAAGACGGCGGTGTCGGGCATGGTGCGGGCCTCGTAGGCTGGGTCAAACGCAACGCGTGAGCGTGATCGTGCTTACCAGCATCTCCAATGGAGCCACCGTGCCACACAGACAAGTTGTGCCGCGCATCGCTGGGTCGCGCTCAATCTCGAAGCTTGCGCTTCGCGATGCCGCTTGACGCCAGCCTACGTCAGCGCGGTCAACCGGTGAAGCCCGACATCAGCCACCTCGTTGCTGTCCTTCGCCCGGATCAGCCCGCCGCACGTCTTGGCGGGCGACGGTTTCGCCCGAGAGACCGGCGAAGCGGCCGCGCATCTTCAGGAGTTCCTTCTGCGCGGAGAGTTCGCTTCGGCGCGCCTTGTCGGCCTTGCCGAGCGCCGACCACATCCGGGACTCGAGCCGGTTGGCCATGCCTTTCACTCCGAACAGCACGCCTTTCGAGGCCATCAGAGCTGCGGGAACGAGACCCTTCTGCTGCCGCGCCAGCGCCACCTCGTTGTGGTGCATGGCGCCGGTGGTGTGCATCTTGTTGATGATCTCGTCATCAGGCACCGCCGCCGCGCCGTAGTAATTGTAGATCAGCGGCCAGTCGGACTGTTTGATCACCACGCCTTGTGCGGTGGCGGCGCGGAAGAACGCCTGATCCTCCATCCCGAGGGTGTTGAAGGCTGGGTCGAACTGGAGGCCGAGGCCGGGCTTTTCGTTTGGCCTTCCGATGCCCACTACGCATCCGGCCACTAGCCGCCGGTTGAACGAGACGTTGCCAGCGCCGCACTTCTCGAGCCGCGCGCCGTGCGCAAATCGCTCGCGGACGCCGTAGATGCGCCCATTGACGACGTCGGCCTCCAGTTCCACGTGCGAGCGCAGGTGCTGGACGAGCCACTGCGGGTCGAGCAGCATGTCGTCGTCGACGAACAGGAACACCTCGGCCGCGGTGTGCTCGAGTGCAAGGGTGAGCGCCTTGTTGCGCGCGCTGGAATAGCCGGCGACCGGCTCATGCCCATAGTGGACGGGCCACGGCAGGCCGGCGACCGCGGTGCGGACGTAAGCCTCCCACGCGGGCTTCGGATTGTTGTCGGCAACGACCAGCGCAAACGCCAGCCCTTCGGGAATCTCCAGCGCGGCCGCCGTTTCGATCAGCTTCGCAAAGCTCTCCGGGCGCCGGTAGGTGCACACGAGGAGTGCGGCCGAGGCGATGCGGCGGGCTGCAGCCATGCGGGGTCTAGGCTCCCTCGAGGTTGGAGTGGCTGACGTCGTACCTTAGGATGGGCGGAGGAGCAAAGAGCCTTTGGGCGCGCGGAACGGTAGCCTTCAACAATGGATCATCTCGGCACGCTCATCGCCGACGCGCGCAGCCCGACGGGATTGTGACGCCATGCCTGATGTCGTGCCGTTCATCGATGTTCGCGACGACCGGGCCATCGTTGGCGCCGTCGAAGCCGTCTTCTTCGAGGCGAGCGGTCGCACGTTCGAGCCCGGCCCCGAGCGTGACGCGTTTCGAGAGCGCTGGCTCGGCCGTTATCTCGAACGGTGGCCGGAGCTGGCGTTCGTGCTGCGGGGACACGCGCTGAACCGTCGGATCGCTGGCTATCTGGTCGGCTGCCTCGACAACCCGGCGGAAAGCCCGCTGTTTGCAGACCTGCCGTACTTCGAGACATTTGCGCCGCTGTGTGCGCGTTACCCGGCACATCTCCACATCAATCTGGCGCCGGCCTTTCGCGGACAAGGGGCCGGCGGCCTGCTGATCGAGGCGTTCGCTGCTGTTGCCCGACGCCGCGGCGCGCCCGGCCTGCACGTCGTCACCGGTGCCGGGGCCCGCAACGTCGGCTTCTATGGGCGGGCCGGTTTTATCGAAGCCGGGCGCACGAGCTGGAACGGCCACGATGTCGTGTTCCTCGGCCGTCCGCTCGCCTGACCCAGCCCCTCGCTTCAGCGTGCCAGCTCGTCTATCGTCTTCGCTCAAGCGGGACGAGGTGCACGGATGCAAGACGCGGGCGAAAGCTACGACTACATCATCGTCGGCGCGGGATCGGCGGGCTGCCTGCTGGCGAACCGGCTGTCGGCCGATCCGAACACCCGCGTACTGCTGCTGGAAGCGGGAGGAAGCGACAACTACCATTGGATCCACATTCCCGTCGGCTATCTCTACCTGATGGGCAATCCACGCGCCGATTGGGGGTTCAAGACGGCCGCTGAACCGGGCCTCAACGGTCGCGCGCTCAACTATCCGCGGGGCCGCGTGCTCGGCGGCTGCTCGTCGATCAACGGCATGATCTACATGCGCGGCCAGGCGGGCGATTACGACCTGTGGCGGCAGATGGGCAATGCCGGATGGGCCTGGGACGATGTGCTGCCCTACTTCAAGATGCACGAGGACCAGTGGGCGCTCGAACCCGACGCCTTCGACGGCCTGCACGCCCGGGGCGGGGAGTGGCGAATCGAGCAGCCGCGCATCTCCTGGGCGATCCTCGACGCCTTCCGGGAGGCGGCGCACCAGGCCGGCATCCCCAAGACCGACGACTTCAACCGTGGCGACAACGAGGGCTGCGG
>JANOJW010000759.1:0-4689 GCA_031418955.1 Hyphomicrobiales bacterium
GCGCTTCCTGCAGGTTCACCTGATCGCGCTTGATGACGGCCTCGGCCTGCTTGATCTGGGCGATGATCAGCCGCTCGTCGAGGCGAAACAGCACCTGGCCCTTCTGGACGAGATCGCCTTCCTTGAACATCACCTCGGCGATCTGGCCATCGACTCGCGATTTCAGGGCGACGGTTGCCTCGGCCTCGACGGTGCCCGGCGCCGTCAGGATCACGGGCATCGCCTTCTGCTCGACCGTTGCAACGGTGACCGGCGTCGGCTGGGGCCCGCTGCGGCCCTTGGCTGTCGGTGCGGCATCGGCCAGGGCTGCGACGGGCAGAACCTTGTCGAGAGCGATTTTCAACGGGGGCGCATGCCCGAGGAGGGCGCGTGACGGTGGATAGAACCACAGCGTGCCGAACGCACCGGCGGCGAGCACGATCAACCACGTCAGCAATCGCTTCATCGCGGCACCTTGCGGGCAAGCGCGGCCATCGCTGGTGCCGCCTACGGTAGACGAGCCGGTCGGGCATTGTCCGTCGCTGGACGTCAAAACCCCGGCCAAAGCTCACGCGTATCATATCATGGCACCCCGGCGTGACTTCAATCGACTTAACGCCCAGCGCACATGTCGCCCGCGTTGAATTCGATTCAGCTGTTTCGCACCGTCACGAGTCCGCCTCCAGGATGGCAATCCGCTCGCCGGCGCGCACCGCCGCAAGCACGGCGACGTCGTCGAGGGCCGAGGCCCACACATTGCACGGCGCGGGCAAGCGGATTTCGCCCGGCCGCGACATCGGGGTCGCGCCGAAGCCGATGACGATGCGGTTCTGCTCGGCCCAGAACGTGATCTGACCGGGCGTCACGGTCCATATCGCGCCGGGCTCCCGGCCCGTCTCGGCCCGCGTCTCGAGATGGACCAGTTCGCCCCAGGTCTCAGCGGTCGAATAGATCGGCAGCGTTGACCAGATGCGGTCGGCAGTTGGCGTATCGAGCAGGCGTGCGCGGATCGCCACCGAGCCGGCGCGGATCAGGATTTCGCGCCGCGGCTTGCGGGCCCGCGGCGGCGCCTTCGACGCGGCGGGCTTGGCATTGCGGTCGCGCAGGATGTTGGTCGGGGCCATCCCCGAGCTTCGCCAATGCAAAGAGCCGGCGCAAGGCGTCTATTATCCTTGCGCCTTCGGTTGCCCAGTGCCAACCGGCGCGTGGAGCAACTTGGACAGAGCCTGTCGCATCCACGCGCCGGGTGCTGGTGGGCACCTGAAGGCGCAACTCAAAGAGCCGGCGGCGGTCCAAACAGCAGCACCGCGTTGAGGCCGCCGAAGGCGAACGAGTTCGACATGGCGTAGCGCACCTTCTGCTCGCGGCCGACATTGGGCACGTAGTCGAGGTCGCACTTCGGGTCGGGCTCGGTCAGGTTGATGGTGGCCGGGATGTAGCTCTCTTCCATGGCCTTGATGCAGGCGATCGCCTCTACAGCGCCGCCCGCACCCAGCAGATGCCCGGTCATCGACTTGGTCGAGGAGATCGCGAGCTTGCGGGCGTGGTCGCCAAACACCATCTTGACGGCGTTGGTCTCGTTGACGTCGTTGAGCGTCGTCGCGGTGCCGTGGGCGTTGAGATAGTCGACCTTGTCAGCCGTCAGGTGGGCGTCGTCCAGCGCCATTTGCATGGCGCTACGCGGGCCTTCGACGTCCGGGTTGACCATGTCCTTTGAGTCCGACGACAAACCGTAGCCCACGATCTCGGCCAGGATCTTGGCGCCGCGCTTGCGCGCATGCTCGAGATCCTCGATCACCAACACACCTGCGCCCTCGCCGAGCACGGTGCCGTTGCGCTTCTTGGAGAACGGGAACAGGCCGTCAGGCGAGAGGACGCGCATTGCCTGCCAGACCCGGAGCGAGCCGTAGGTCAGCACGGCCTCGCTGGCGCCGACCACGGCGACATCCGAAATGCCGTGCCGAATGTAATCGATGCCGACGCCGATCGCGTGCGTCGCGGTCGAGCAGGCCGAGCAGGTGGCGAACGTCGGCCCCTTGATGCCGTACTCGATGCCGACGTGGGCGGCGGCCGACGAGCCGATGATCCGGAGCAGCGTCAGCGGGTTGGTCGCGCGCTTGTTCAGGATGAAGAGGTCGCGATAGGCATTCTCGGTGGTCGAGAAGCCGCCGGCGCCCGATCCGATGATCGATGCAGCGCGATAGGGATTGCCATAGGGCACCGGCAAGCCCGCCTGCGTCCAGGCCTCGTCGGCGGCGCGGCCAGCGAACCACGAGTAGCGGTCGCCGTACTGGACCTTCTTGCTCTTGACGTGTGTTGCCGCGTCGAAACCTTTGATCTCGCCGGCGATGTGAATGTAGAGATCTTCGAGGGGCCAATTCTCGATCCGACTGATGCCGCAGCGTCCGGCTTTCGCCGAAGCCCAGAAATCGGTGACATCCAGCCCAATCGGCGTGACGGCACCCATGCCCGTCACGACCACGCGCCGGCGAGCCCTAGAATTGTCGGACAATCGATGTTCCTTTACGGGAGAACCGGCGAGCCCCACTCGCCGCGATCGAGATCACATCAGGCTTTGGCGCCGGCCTTGGCTGGCACCGATGCGATCACGCTCTTCACGCGATCAACGACTGAACCGACGGACTTGAAGGCCGAAGCCTCCTCGGTGTCGTTGGCGTTGTAGGGGATCTCGATACCGAACGCGTCCTCGATTTCGAAGATGATCAGCGCGAGATCGACGGATTCGATCTTGAGGTCGGCCATCGCCGTTTCGAGACCGATGTCGTCCCGCGGCTCCTTCATATGCTTCTTCAGGATCTCGATGATCGTGGTCGCGGTCTGGTCCATTGCGGTCTCCACCCTCGTGCCAGCTTAAAACTGCACAAGGTCAGTTGTAGGTTCTTGCTAAAGCAAGCCAGGGATTGGAGCAAGTTTGCGCGTCAGTTAACCGTAAACGCCATTCAAGTCCAGACGGGCTCGTCGTGGCTAAGGGTAGCAAGTTCCATGCCGTTATCCAGCCAAACCAGGAGGACTCGTGACTGGCGCAGGTTGTGGATTCCGTGTTCAATGAGATCGCGGCACGCAACTGCGCCAGTAGCGTGCAGGCGCCGACACGGGAGGCTCAGATGGCAAACGGCGGAGCAGCAGAGGTGGCAGCGCATCTGGCAGCTTATCCCTGGCTCAGGCGCTATCCCACGGGCGTCGATTGGTATCAGACGTTCCCCGCCGAGCCGTTGTACAAGCTGCTGGACGATGCCCGGCAGCGGCACGGCAATCGGCCTGCAACGAACTTCATCGGCAAGACAATGACTTACGCCGAGATCGGAGCGGCGGCGGACCGCGCGGCGGCCGGGCTTCAGAAGCTCGGCGTCAAACAAGGCACCAAGGTCGGGCTGTTCCTGCCCAACTCACCGACTTTCATCATCTACTACTTCGCGATCCTCAAGGCGGGTGGCACGGTCGTCAATTACAACCCTTTGTATACACTGGAAGAACTCACTTTCCAGGTAAACGACAGCGAGACCGAGCTGATGATCACGCTCGATCTGAAACTGCTGTTCGACAAGGTCGAAGCGCTGCTGGCCGCCGGCACGCTGAAGCGGGCTGTGGTGGCGTCGTTCCCAGCCCTCCTCCCCGGGCTGAAGGCAACCCTCTTCAAGCTGCTGAAGGGCAAGGAACTCGGCCGGCCGAAAGCCTCCAAAGTCGCCGACCGGGTGATTGCGGAGGCCGATGTGGTCGCCAACGACGGACGCTACCAGCCGGTCGCCATCGACCCGACGAACGACATCGCGGTGCTGCAGTACACGGGCGGCACAACGGGCACACCCAAAGGCGCGATGCTGACGCACGCCAACGTCTCGATCAACGTCAAGCAGGCGGTGGCCTGGGTGCCGGGTCTCGAACCCGGCAAAGAGCGTGTTCTCGGCGCGCTGCCGTTCTTCCATGTGTTCGCCATGACCGGCGTGATGAACTTCGCCATCGCTACGGGCGCTGAAATCGTGATCATGCCGCGGTTCGTGCTGGCTGATGCCTTGGCGTTGATAACCAAGGCTCGGCCGACGATTATGCCCGCCGTGCCGACCATGTTCATTGCCATGCTGAACCACCCCAAGCTCAAAAGCTTCGATCTGTCGTCGCTGAAGTTCTGCTTGTCGGGCGGTGCGCCGCTGCTGCTCGAGACCAAGCAAAGCTTCGAGTCCCTGACCGGCTGCAAGGTGGTCGAGGCCTATGGGCTGTCGGAATCCTCGCCCGCCGTGACCATCAATCCGCTCGATGGGCCGGTGAAGGAGATGTCGATCGGCCAGCCGATCCCCGGCACCATCGTCACCTTGCGCGATCCGGCTGAACCGACGAAGCAGGTGGCGCCCGGCGAGAAAGGCGAGATCTGCATCGCGGGTCCGCAGGTGATGAAGGGCTATTGGAAGAAGCCAGAAGAGACTGCCAACCAGTTCACAGCCGACGGGTATCTGCGCACCGGCGACGTGGCCATGATGGACGACGAGGGCTTCATCTATATCGTCGACCGCATCAAGGACCTGATCATCTGTTCGGGCTACAACGTCTACCCCCGCAACCTCGAGGAGGCGATCTCCAAGCACCCCGCGGTCGAAGAGGTGACGGTGATCGGGATCAAGGATCAATACCGCGGCGAGGCGCCCAAGGCGATCATCAAGTTGCGCGCGGGTCAGAAGGCGACAGCAGACGACATCC
>JANOJW010000760.1:0-2880 GCA_031418955.1 Hyphomicrobiales bacterium
CACGCGCTGTCGTCATCGCGGTCTCGTTTCAATGACAACGATCCGTGTCGTCGTGCTGTAGGCCGAATACACGGTAGTCGCGATTTCTTGAGTTCTCGCACTGCTCAATCCGCGACGCCCCGTCTTGATATCATAGACGCAGACCGTTCCATTGCCAACGTTCTCCAGGATGTCGACGCGGATAGAACCAGGGGTTCCGTAGGTTTCCTCGCGGATTTTGCTGATTGAAACTTCCGCGCGAAAGTCGGGATCGCCGAGTGCCCGAATCTTGTCGGCTAGCGCCACATGCCGTGCAGTGCGGCGACACGTGCGAGGTAGCGCTGCGTGCGCTCGATGAACGCATTTTCCGCGAGCAGCATGTCGCGGAATAGTTCGGTGACGGTCAGTTCGGAACGGGGTCGCATCGTGGGCCTGGCAGTTGGACATGCGCCATTGTCAGGCCGCCCGGAGCGAGGGGGATAAGTTTTTCGAGCTTTTTCGGGCGCATGGTTACTGGAGGCGCCAGGGACCCGCACGCGCACACGGCGCTCGAGAATCCCCCGGTCGGCGCGGGCGCCAACCTACCGCACACGTCAGTTGGCGCAGTTGGTCATTGCAGGTGGTCAGGAACTCGGCCAACGTCATGCCCGACAAATAAGAGATGCGCGCATGACCCCCGGCCCGCTCGCCTACGTCACGGCCATCGTCGCGGACCCAGACGCGGCGGCATCCGCCTTGGAGCGGGCTTTGCAGTTGCCGCGCCAGACTGTGGACGCCGGCGGCGCGCCGCGTCCGCTGTTGCCGATCGGGGCCGCGGCGTTGCTGTTCGCAGCGCCCGGGGATGCCTTCGTCGGCGGCGACAGCCGGCCCGGCGTGCACCACATCGCGTTGGCCGCCAGCAATCTGGAATCAACCGCGACCAGCCTCGTTGCTGCCGGCCTGATCGGTGCAGATCACAAGCACGACCCCGGGCTCGACGGTCGCCGCCGGATCATCGTGGCGGCCGACCGCTGCGCGGGCGTCGCGACCCATGTGACCGAGCCGCTGCGCCTTGCGTCGGCGTCGGGCTCGCTGGTCGAGCGGTTCGACCACATCGGCATCGCCAGCGCCGACAACGCGGTCGCTCAGGACGTTTTCTGCCGGCGCCTGGGCTACGCGCTCGAGAGCACGCAGACCGACATGGAGGTGCACATCGCGGTCGAGAGCTTCACCTCCGACAAGTACGGCGCCATCTACAAGACGCGGGAGCCGGAAACGGCGGGGGGCTTGCGCGTCGCCTTCATCACGGTCGGCGATTGCGAGCTCGAGTTCCTGCAGGACATCACGCCGCAACGAGCCTCGATCGTCGATCACGGCGGGCCCGGCACCACGCGCCAGGACAAGGGCGCGATCGGCCGCTATGTGGCGACGCGGGGGCCGGGCCTGCATCACGTGGCGCTGAAGGTCGCGGACGGTCAGGCCGCGCTCGATAGCCTGGCTGCCGCGGGCTTGGCGCTGATCGATCGCGTGCCACGGCCGGGCTCACGTCGCGCGCTGATCGGCTTCGTCCACCCAAAGAGCCTCGGTGGGCTGCTGCTGCACGTCGTACAGCGGTGAGGGCTGAGCCAAGGCATCGTCGGACGACCAACGGATCACAACTCGACGACGTGGGACCAAAGCGGACATGCCCGGCTGATGCGGCGACGGGATTGACCCGTTGCGATCGGACGACAACCTATCGGTTGTCATCCTCGGGCTTGTCCCGAGGACCCATTTCTCAGCGTGTTCAAGACGAAGAATTTGTGAGCGCAGGTAGCCGAGAATGCCCGAAAGTTAAGGGAATCGCGGCATCGAGTGATCGACCGACACACTTGAAGTTTGCTGCACCATGGGTCCTCGGGACGAGCCCGAGGATGACGAACGCGAGGTTCGTCGTGACGACTGCTCGTGGCCGTCGCGTCGACGGTATTGTTTCGCGAGGCAACTGGTTCAGGCGTCGAAGCACTCCGGCTCGCGCAGGGCTGCGTCGAGGGGAGTGACAAGCGCGCCGCTTGCGCCGGCCCGCCGCCTCGTCTATCGCGCAGGCCGAGCATGTCCCACACTCCGAGGATACTCGACGATGACCGACCGCCCCGCCAAAGACGGCTTCGAGGTCCTGCACGAGTTCGTCGAGCCCGCTCGCAAGGCGCTCTCCAAGGAGACCTGGGACTATCTGATGGGCGGCGCCGACACCGAGACCACCCTCGTGCGCAACCGACAGGCGATCGACAGCCTCGCGTTCCGCCCGCGCGTGCTGCGCAACGTCGGCAACGTCGACATGACGACGCAGTTCCTCGGCGCCAAGTTGCGGCTGCCGATCATCCTGGCGCCGATCGGCTCGCTGCAGGACTTCTGTCCACCGGGCGGCGTCGCGCCGATGCAGGCTGCAGCTAAATTCGGCGTGCTCCATATGCTGAGTTCGGTGTGCAAGCCGGGGCTCGAGGAGGTGGCGGCCTCGGCGCCGGGCTACCCGAAGCTGTTCCAGCTCTACGTGCGCGGCAATCCCGACTGGGTCGACGAGCGGATCGGTGCGGCCGTCGAGGCCGGCTACACGGGCGTGTGCCTGACCGTCGATCTCGACTACTACGGCCGCCGCGAGCGCGATCTCGCCAAGCGCTACAAGCCTACGGCGCGCCGCGCCAGCGCCAGCGAAGCGGCCGGCGATCCGTTCCAGCAGGCGTTCACCTGGGACGACATCAAGCGCATCCGAAAGAAGTTCGCCGTGCCGCTGATCCTGAAGGGCATCGCCACCGCCGAGGACGCGATCATCGCCGTCGAGCACGGCGTCGAGGTCGTGTACGTGTCGAACCATGGCGGACGCCAGCTCGACCACGGGCTCGGCGGCATCGCGGTGCTGCCCGAGGTGGTGGAAGCGGTGCGGGG
>JANOJW010000761.1:0-2475 GCA_031418955.1 Hyphomicrobiales bacterium
GTTTGCCTGCACCACAGTCACGCCGACGATGCCGATCACCGGCATCCGCGGCTCGGACTTCAGCACACGAATCGCGGCGCCGGGCCCAAGGAAGAACGCGAGCCGCAGGTTCGCGAACGTGGTCGGCACGCCGTTCGCCGCGAGCCTTGCCGCGTTGTCGTGGGTGAACGCCTCCGCGACGCGGCGTGAAAAGTCCCGTTTCGTCCGGAGCGCCAGCAGTTGAGGCGCCGAAAGGCCCTGCGTTTCGGCCGGAAAATGCCGCCGGCTCACCTCGATGAAGGTGCTCTCGATGAACTGGAATGGCCCAAGTGCCGTCGAGCGAGGGTTCTTCGCGTCGTCGCGACCGCCTGACTCAGCCATCATCAGCCGGTCGAGAAAACGGCGCATCGCCGTCGCATCGTCAGTGGCGATCGGAGTTTCGACGGTGGGCGGTTCGGCGGCCGCCACATGCACGGGCGCTGGATCAGACAGATCCTCGCTCAGGGACGGACCTGCTGCTCCGACGGCAACGGCGGCCCCGGCCACCGCGCACACGACCGCCCGAACGCGCAACCACTGTGCAACTGGCGTCATCGCCACCGTCATCGTCCGCTCCTCGTAAACACCGTGTACGCATCCGCTGTTCACGTCAATCGCGATGCGCGTGCCCCAAGTGGTTGGCGACAGTGTCTTTATTTGATCATCTTGGCGCCGATCACCCCGCGGTGAAGACGGAACGGGGTGGCCGGAACTCGTTTTATGGCTGCCTATGACGGCTTATCACATCAGGCATTGTCCACACCCACATTCGAAGAATATGCAGTCAAATGCCCGATATTCCACCGTTGACTGTTTATTTTCCTAGCGATTGTCAGGATTTAAAACCTAGATTTTTCAGTTGAATTCAGCGCGCCTCGATATTATCTTGTCCAATACATTTTGCTGACTCGCAGCAGGTCGTTTCTGACGCCGAGATCGTTTATCAACCAACCACGGGAAAGCCACGACAACCATGGATCTGCAGGACATGCGCATCTTCGCCAGAGTGGCGGCGGTGCAAAACCTGTCGTCGGTTGGGGCCGAATTGGGCCTCACGCCCGGCACGATTTCCAAGCGGCTGCAAGCTCTTGAGGAAGAGTTGTCGGTACGCCTGTTCGATCGCACCACGCGCTCCATCCGGATCACGGAGGAAGGTGCGACATTCCTTGGTCATGTCGAGCGCATCCTGTGCGAGCTGTCGATGGCGCGCGCCGCAGTCAGCGCCAACGTCAACAACCCAAAAGGCAAATTGCGCATTTCAGCGCCCGCCACATTGGGACGTAATGTCATAGCGCCGGCCATTTCTCGATTTGCCTCCGACTTTCCCGCGATCGACATCCACATCGATCTCACCGACCGGATCGTCAATCTGCAGGAGGAAGGCTACGACGTCGTGATCCGCACCGGGAGCCTCGAGAGCAGCACACTCAAGGCAAAGCGACTGGCTGACGATCCCCAGATCCTCGTTGCGGCGCCGACCTATCTCGAGAAGCACGAACCGCCCGTGACTCCCACCGATCTCAGTCATCACGCCTGCCTGGTACTGGGCGAGACGCAGGTGTGGACGTTCCACCGGAACAACGAGGAGACGCCTGTGCGCGTCGCGGGACGGTTGCGGTCGGACAACGGCGAGCTGTTGCGCTATGCGGCGCTCGACGGGCACGGCATCGTGCGCCTCTCGCGGTTACGCGTGCTCGGCGACATCGAGCGTGGATTGCTGCGCCAGGTGCTCCCAGACTACGAGACCGCGAGCAATTCGGCCGTATGGGCACTCTACCCGAGCACGCCCCACATCCTGCCGAAGCTCCGCGTGTTCCTCGACTTCCTCGGCCGCTGGTTCCGGAACGAGGCTGAGTCGAAAGTGTCGGTCCGGGTCGCCGCCCCCCGCGGACGCGCGCCGCGCATGCCACGCCGGGCGGGTGTATAGCCGACCATCGCCGAGCCAGCCGCGAAATCGTCGGCCCTGTGATGCCGCTCACAGCGGCCCGACGTAGGCTCACGTATGCCTTCCGACAGTCGCGTTCACCTGTCGGAGACACACCCATGTTCAAGCCCGCCCGCATCCTGGCCCCTGCCGCCCTCCTGATGGCGCTCACCGGCCAATCAGCCCTTGCCCAGCAACCAGCCCCCCAGGCGCCGTCTGCCCCGGCCGCTCGCGAGGCCTTCCGCGGCCTCAACATCTTCGAGGTCGTGGTTCGCGCGCCGACCGGCTGGCGGCAGTACGAGGTTCGCCGCCAGCTCGACCTGGCGGTCGGCGAGCAGCTTCACTTCTACGCCGAACCCGTCGGCTTTGGGATGATGGACCGTGAGGGCCAGCGCCTGCTGCGGCTCCGTGTGGGCTACGAATTCGTCGATGCCCGCGGCCAAATCGTCTACAAGAGCCCCAACCCGCGCCAGATCCACAACGACTTCGCCGCCAACACGACGAACATCCATCTGCGTCTCGCGTACCGGGTG
>JANOJW010000762.1:0-6464 GCA_031418955.1 Hyphomicrobiales bacterium
GGTGCCAGGCTGAAGCCAGGCACCGAACATCACGCATCGCCGTCACAGCGTCTCCCCACTTCCCAGGATCACCGTCGCCTGCGACGAGAACACACCGCCGTTGCCGTGCGCGAGCGCGGTCTTTGCACCCTTGCTCTGGGCGCCCTTGACCTGGCGCGCGCCGCACTCGCCGCGGATCTGGCGCACCGCCTCGATCAGCAGGAACAGGCCGTACATGCCCGGATGGCAGTACGACAGCCCGCCGCCGTTGGTGTTCACGGCGAGCGAGCCTTTCGGTCCGATGCGTCCACCCTCGACGAAGGGGCCGCCTTCGCCCTTGGGACAGAAGCCCAGATCCTCGAGGAACACGATCGTATTGATCGTGAAGGCGTCGTAGAGCGCGACGACGTCGATGTCTTTCGGTGCGAGCTTGGCCATGCGGTAGGCGATCTCGCCCGAGCGTTTCGCGCCCGTGTGCACGAGATCGGGCATCGACGAGATCGACGCGTGCGTGATCGACTGCCCGCAGCCCAGCACATAGGCCGGCGGCTTCTTCAAGGACTTGGCACGCTCGGCCGATACGACGACGATGGCGCCGCCGCCGTCGGTCGAGAGGCAGCAGTCGCGCACGGTGAACGGCGACGAGATCGGACGCGCGGTCAGCACGCCCTCGATGGTCAGCGGCTTCCGGTCCCAGGCGGCCGGATTGAGCTGCGCCCAGTCGCGCGCGGCGACCGCCACCGCCGCCATCTGCTCGCGCGTGGTGCCGAACTGGTGCATGTGGCGCAGCGCGGCAAGCGCATAGGCCGACGACGGCAGAAAAGGCTTGAACGGCGTCTCGTAGGGGTTGATCTCGCGCACCGAGGCTTGGCGGCGCCCGACGCTGCGCTGCGTCGAGCCGTAGGCGATCACCGCGACAGTGCATAGCCCTGCCTCGATCGCCGCCTGCGCCTGTGCGACGTGGTACTCGAACGACGAGCCGCCGACGATGGTCGAGCCGATGAACGGCGGGTCGATGCCCAGATACTCGCACAAGCCCAGCGCGGAGGTGCGCGCTTGGGTCGACGCACAAAACAAACCGTCGACGTCGGCGAGCTTCAAGCCGGCGTCATCCAGCGCGCGCGAAATGCCCTGCGCCATCAGGTCGATGGGAGTGAGCCCGTCCGCCACCTGGCCCAGATCGGATTCGGCGACGCCGACGATCGCCACGCTGCCGCGGCGCGAGGTGGCAGGGGCTTTGGCTGTAGCTGTCTTGCGGACGGACGGTGCCGGGTTCGCCGCCAGTCCACCGGCCGGCCCAAACACCGGGATCGGTTCGGAATCGCCGGCGGGCGCATGCACCCGGAACGCTACCCGCATGCCGATCTTGACGTCGTCGGAGGCGATCCCCTCGACGCGACTCATCAGCCGGAAGCCCTCGTCGACGTCGATCAGCGCGACGTTGTAGGGCTTGTCCTCCACCGGGTGCACGGTCGTCGTCGAATAGACGGTGCCGAGCCCTTTCGAGACACGCCACTCGAGCCTGGTCGATCCCGTGTAGGGGCACACCAGCCGAGGATAAAACACGGCGCGCCCGGCTTCCGCGCTCCACTGGTAGGCAAGTTCGCCCTTCGCGAGATGGGCGACATAGGTGGCGTGCGGCGAGGTTTCCGCGGTGGGCATGGGTCGCATCCATCAACTGGGGCGCCAGCCTCCCGGGGCCGACATCCCGACCTTTGCAGCTTTGCCCGCCGCCCTCAACTCAGCAGCGAGGCATGGCCGGGCGGAATGGGGCCGGGGCCGCAAGCTTGCAATTCGCATGACGCGCCCTTATAGCCTGCTTCGGTTTGGAGACGTGGCCGAGTGGCTGAAGGCGGCGGTTTGCTAAATCGTTGTACTTGGAAACAGGTACCATAGGTTCGAATCCTATCGTCTCCGCCAAATCACCTTGAAATACCTCACAAAAACAGAGAACCCTGCTTCTATCCCACAGTCTGTCCCACATCAGATGGATAGCAACTCGCCTCGCCGCGAGGCCAAGGCTTGGTATCGCGGCGTACCTATCGGCCCGCGGACCTTGCGCGGCTGTTGCAACATCTCGCGCGATGTGTCTGCGGGGCCGGACGCAGGTGTTGGGCGCGCCGTCACTGATGCCCGTGGTCTCACCGCGGTTCGAGCTTGGTGACTTGGCCCGGACGCTCGGTGAAACTTATCAGTGCGCTACGCCGAATCTGCACTGACAGTGCATATGCAGACGTCGCTGGGGGCCAGAACTGCTTCCAGCGCGGGCTGGGAGCCTGCAAGGCTTCGGAAATTCAAACCGTCCCCATTTCAACCCTAATCCCGAAAAATAATCGGGACCGGAAACAATCCGGCACACTCCTCGTTCCCCCGAGTTGAGCGCGGTCGCTTCCGGTCCCTCGTCGCGCACCATCAAGCCTTCGACAGGCTCGGGCGCAGCGCTTCGTGCGTCACACTTCGTAACGCCGACGCTGGACCGCTTATAGGCGAGCGTGCGTCCCCCCACAATCATCCCTTCGCATCGGACGATCTCACGAATTATTACCGATGCACTACTGGACCTCCGATCCCGGTTGCCAGGGGTTGGTCGCGGCCGATGATCCTGCTCGGACGGGGAAAGATCAAGATGTCCTGCGATCGGCCGGATTGACTGAACCCTTTCCGGTGATACTTAGCGCCGCAGCGGACGTGCGTCGGGTCGAAGCATGACCACGGTTCCCGCACAAGGCGAGCGGACGAGATGATCGAGATCAAGGTTCCCGCGCTCGGTGAATCGGTCACCGAGGCGACGGTCGGCAAGTGGCTGAAGAAGTCCGGAGACGCGGTGAAGGCCGACGAGCCGCTGGTCGAGCTCGAGACGGACAAGGTGTCCGTCGAGGTGCCGGCGCCGGCGGCGGGCGTTCTGGCCGAGATTTCCGTGGCGGAAGGCGAAACGGTCGCCGTAGGGTCGGTGCTGGCCCTGCTGCGCGAGGGCGCCGCGGCCGGTGCCGTTGCTGCTGTCCCAGCCAAGAGTGCGCCACCCACAGCGCCAGCCGCAACGGTCACGCCGATGCCGCCCGCCCCGTCCGCCCGCAAGATCATGGAGGAGAATGGGCTCACGCCGGCCGAGGTCGCCGGCAGTGGCCGACGTGGCCAGATCCTGAAAGAAGATGCCGTCGCTGCCGCCGCCAAGGCACCGGCACCGAAGCCATCGCCCACCACATTGCCGGCTGCCTACATCCCGCCCGCCATGCCCGCGCCGGTATCGCCGCAGGCGCCACGCGCGCTTTCAACACCCAACGATTCAGCGCGCGAGGAGCGCGTGCGAATGACGCGGCTGCGCCAGACCATCGCACGGCGCTTGAAGGACGCGCAGAACTCAGCCGCGATGCTCACCACGTTCAACGACGTGGACATGAGCGCGGTGATGAAGCTGCGGGCCGACTACAAGGACATGTTCGAGAAGCGCCACGGCGTGAAGCTCGGCTTCATGGGCTTCTTCGTGAAGGCCTGCATCACCGCGCTGAAGGAGATTCCGGCGGTCAATGCCGAGATCGACGGCGCCGACATCATCTACAAGAACTACTACCACATCGGCGTCGCGGTCGGGACCGACAGGGGCCTTGTCGTGCCGGTGGTTCGCGAGGCCGAACGCATGAGCCTTGCCGAGGTGGAGGCTTCGATCACCGACTTCGGCCGGCGCGCTCGCGACGGCAAGCTTAGCATCGACGAGATGCAGGGCGGCACCTTCACGATCTCCAACGGCGGCGTCTACGGCTCGATGCTCTCGACGCCGATCCTCAACGCGCCGCAGTCGGGCATCCTGGGCATGCACCGGATCGAGGAGCGCCCCGTTGTGCGGGGTGGACAAGTCGTGGTGCGCCCGATGATGTATCTGGCGCTCAGCTACGACCACCGCATCGTCGACGGCAAGGAGGCGGTGACGTTCCTCGTGCGCGTCAAGGAATGCCTCGAGGACCCGCAGCGGTTCATCCTGGAGCTTTGAGGCGGCGTGCTGGCCCAACAGGAAGTTCACGGTCGAATTAAAGGACGGCGACGACATGGCTGGTGCATTTGATCTCATCGTCATCGGCACCGGCCCCGGCGGCTACGTCTGCGCCATCCGCGCAGCCCAGCTCGGCCTGAAGGTCGCCGTCGTCGAGAAGCGTAGCGAGCACGGCGGCACCTGTCTCAACGTCGGGTGCATCCCGTCGAAGGCGCTGCTGCATGCGAGCGAACTCTACGCCGAAGCCCTGCACGGTTTTGGCGCCATGGGCATCAAGGTTCGACCGGAGCTGGACCTCAAGCAGATGCTCACCTTCAAGGACGAGGGTGTCGCTGGCAACGTGCAGGGCGTCGCCTACCTCCTGAAGAAGAACAAGATCGAAGCGATCCACGGCACGGCGCGCATCGCCGCCGCGGGTCGCGTCGAGGTGGCGCTCGCCGCGGGCGGCACGCAAGCGCTCGAGGCCAAGTCCATCGTCATCGCCACCGGCTCCGACTTTGCGCGGTTACCGGGCATCGACATCGACGAGACGACGGTGGTGTCGTCGACGGGCGCGCTGACGCTCGCCGAGGTGCCCAAGCGCCTGCTCGTTATCGGCGCGGGCGTAATCGGCCTCGAGCTCGGCTCGGTATGGGGCCGCCTCGGCGCTCGAGTGCAGGTCGTCGAATATCTCGATCGAATCCTGCCCGGCATGGACCTCGACGTTGCCCGCAGCTTCCAGCGCATCCTGCAGAAGCAAGGGTTCACGTTCAAGCTGGCGTCGAAGGTCACCGGACTGAGGCGGGACTCCTCGGGCTGCGCCGTCACGGTCGAGCCCGCGGCAGGCGGTGCGTCAGAGGAGGTGTTCGCCGACGTGGTGCTGGTCGCGATCGGCCGCGTCCCCTACACCGAGGGGCTCGGGCTCGCGGAGGCGGGCGTCAAGCTCGACCCACGCCGCCGCATCGAGGTCGACGCGCACTTCCAGACCAACGTGCCGGGCATCTACGCCATCGGCGACGTGATCCGTGGACCCATGCTCGCGCACAAGGCCGAGGACGAGGGCGTCGCCGTGGCCGAGATCCTCGCGGGCCAGGCCGGTCATGTGAACTACGACGTGATCCCGGCCGTCGTCTACACCGCGCCCGAGATCGCCACCGTCGGCGGCTCCGAGGAAGAGTTGAAGGCGGCAGGCATCGAATATCGCGCGGGAAAATTCCCGTTCACCGCCAACGGCCGCGCCAAGGTCAACCGCACCACCGACGGCTTCGTCAAAGTGCTCGCCGATGCCAAGACCGACCGCATTCTTGGCGTGCACATCATCGGGCCGCATGCCGGCGAGTTGATCGCGGAGGCGGCCGTGGTGATGGAGTTCGGCGGCTCGGCTGAGGATCTCGCGCGGATCTGCCACGCGCATCCCACGCTCACCGAGGCGGTGAAGGAAGCGGCCCTCGCCGTCGACAAGCGCGCCGTGCATTTCTGAGCGACGCAGAGTTCGGTGCCTGGCTTCAGCCTGGCACCCGTGCGGATACGGCACTGTGGCCGAGGACCCCTGGGGCACGGTGCCAGGCTGAAGCCAGGCACCTATTGCCCCTACTGCCGTCACCGCACGCGGACGTAACGCACGCCGTTGTGCTCGAACGAGGCGGTGCCGTGGTAGGGGCTGCCCGGGCGCAGATGCACCATTCCAGACGGTCCGCTCTGGGCTGGGATCAGCGCTCCGCCAGCGACACGCGAGGGCGCCATCTGGGGCGTGCGGCGATCCGGCGTCGCCTTGGCGATGCGCGGGGCGGGCGGCGTTCCAAACACCGAGACGCGCACATTGCCCAGACCGTGCTTCTGCACGAGGCCGTAGAACGTTGCCGCATTGGCCGGCGCGAGGCGGATGCAGCCGTGCGATGCCGGCTGGCCCAGCATGCCGACGCTGGAGGTCGCGTGAACGGCGACGCCGCCGTTGATGAACACCGCGTGCGGCATCGGCGCCAGATCGTACTTCTGCGAGTACCACATCTTGGCGACCCACTGCGGCTTGAACGTACCTCGCGGGGTCTCGAAGCCCTGCCGTCCCGACGAGATCGCCCAGGTGTGCGCGGGCGTGCCATGGACGGCCACGTCCATGCGCTGGGTCGCGAGGTTGATCTTGACCTGCACGCTTGGCGGAGCCGGCGGCTTTGGTTTCTCGGCCGCGTTCGGCTCCGTCGGCGACTGCGGCGCGGCGATGGTCGGCTCCGCTGAAGCAGGCGTCGCCTGCGTGTCGATTGATTTGCCGATGGTCGTGATGACGGGGCCGGCAGGTGCTGCCGGGGTTTCGCCAGCGGATGCGACCCTCTCGGTCGCAGAGGCCGGCGCAAAAGCAACGCCGACCGCTAGTGCGGTCAGCAGCAACATGGAACGCATCGATGAACTCCCTACGCGATACAAGCAGGAGACGGAAGCTGCGTCACCCGCGCCTGTCGCTATAACGGGAGTTCCCTACCGCATGGTTAACGGGAGGTTGATACGCGGCGATCGCGATCGCGCGCTC
>JANOJW010000763.1:0-3454 GCA_031418955.1 Hyphomicrobiales bacterium
GATCGCGGCGGCGCTGCTCGTGCCGGCGCCGGCCACCCATGCCGAGACACTGACGTTCGAGGCCGGCTGCAATAGCGAGGGGCCGCGCGTGCGGATCGCGGCGGTCGGCGATCTGCTGTTCCACGACGCCTTGCAACAGCAGGCCCTGGCGCCCGGTGGCGACTACAAGCGCTTCTGGGCGCCGGTGCAACCGATCCTGTCGGCGGCAGACATCGTGTACGGCAATCTCGAAGGGCCGGCTGCGGAGGGTGTGGCGGCGGGCGGAGGCGCGGTGAAGAACCCCGGCCGCGTGCTCGATCGCCGCGTCTACGGCATGACGCCGGGCTACCTCGTGTTCAACTATCATCCCTCGCTGATCGCCGACTTGAAGCAGTCCCGCTTCTCGGTCGTGTCGACGGCGAACAACCATGCGGCAGACCGCGGCTCGCTTGGCATCGACCGCACCATCGACGCGCTGCAAGCACACGGCATCGCGCATACCGGCACCCGTCGGCGCGGTGACGCGGGCCCGTCAGGGAGCGCTCCGCCTTGGAGTGCGACGACGCGAGCGAAAGATATCGCCGTCGCCTGGCTCGCCTGCACTTATTCGACCAACGGCATCCCGGATCGCCACGCACAGGTGCTGCACTGCTATGCGCAGCGCGACGTCGTGATGGACGAATTGCGGCGGTTGCGCGCGGATCCCGCCATTGATGCCGTCGTGCTGACGCCGCACTGGGGGCATGAGAACGCCCACCAGCCGCTCCCCGCCGACCGCGCCTATGCGCGCGAGGCGATCGATGCTGGCGCCGATCTGGTGCTGGGCGCTCACCCACATGTCCTGCAGCCGTGGGAGAAGCGGCGCGCGGCGGACGGGCGCGATGGCCTGATCGTCTACTCGCTGGGCAACTTCATCTCCAACCAGCCGTCGCCGGCGCAGCGCTCGAGCGTCATCGCGCTGATCGACCTGGTGAAGCCGGCGGCGGGCGGAAAAGCGCGCGTCGCTGCCGCCGGCTTTGTGCCGACGTGGGTCGAGCGGGGCCGCCATCGCGTCACCGAGTTGACGGGGGAGCCGCGCAAGAACACCCCGTTGGCGCTGACGCTGAAGCTCCTGCCGAAAGGCAACCGCGTCACCTCTCGCAGGCTCGCGAAGTTGCCGCAGGCTTGCCCGCCGCTTGCGGCGACGGCAGTCGTTTTGCCATCAGGACCCGCGGATACGCGCTGAGATGCAGGCGGGCGATCCCGGCCGTGGTCGGGTAAAGCCCTGCACTTGGCGCACACCCGCTGCGTCACGGCACTGCGCCGTCGGGTCTCGGCCACAAGAGCAGGCGGCCTTCTACCCGATCGCCACATAATCTTGCACGAACCGGCGGGACATGCTGCCTATCGCGGGGCACAAGACGGGTCGGGGCTGCATGACGTTCGATTGGCTGTTCGAGTTGCTGCGGGCCTACCCGGCGCTGATCCCGATCACGATGTTCGTCGTGGCGCTTGGCGAAGCTGTCGTGTTCACCTCGCCGATCGTGCCAGCGACCGTGCTTTGCATCGGCCTGGGGGGCGTGCACCAGGCGGCGGGCGGATCGTTCGTCTCGATCGCCATTGCCGCGACCGTCGGCACCTTCATCGGAGACGTCGTCTCCTATTGGATCGGCCGCCGCTACCGGGACCAGATCGGCGGCTGGTGGCCGTTGCGAAACAACCCGGGCTGGCTGCCGTCGGCCGTCGCCTTCATGCAGACATGGGGCTGGGCGGGGCTGATCGGTTCGAAGTTCCTCGGGCCGGTGCGCTGGATCGGGCCGGCGGTGTGCGGCGTGCTGCTGATGCCGGTCGCGGCCTTCCTGGTGGTCACCCTGGTGGCGTCGGTCGTGTGGTCGCTGGTCGTGCTCGCGCCATCCTACTACGGCGTGCGCGCCCTCACCGGGTGAGGGGGACGGTAGTGTAAAAAGTTGGTGCCCGTTCGGTATGGCCATCATGGAGATTTGACGAATGCCGTCGCCGAATTTGCCGACATAATTCTTGCATTGTTACCCATAGGGTAGTATTTTTCTTGAGCTAGCACGACACTGGAGACGCGGTGCGGATTTTCAAGACGCGAGCCTTCTGGCGCTTCGCCCGCAAGGAACGGATTGGAGATACCCTGCTTTGCGAGGCCATCGAGCGCGCTGATCGAGGCGTCGTGGATGCCGATCTCGGCGGGCACGTCATCAAGCAACGCGTCGCGCGGCCGGGCCAAGGCCGCTCCAGCGGCTACCGGACCTTGGTCGCCTACCGCTCCGAGACCCGTGCGGTGTTCCTGTTCGGCTTCGCCAAGAACGACCGGGACAATATCGATGAGGTCGTGTCGAAGACGCGCGCTTCCAGCACGACGAGCTGAAGAACCTGCGGAAGGCTGCGGCCGAGATGCTGGGTTGGAATGACAAGGACGTTGCCGCACTGGTGGCGGCTGGCAAGTGGACCGAGGTGAAGTGCGATGACTAAGACCTACAAGAGCAAGATTCTGGCGGCCGTCCACGAGGCGATGGCCGACGCGCACGAAGTCGGCGTCATCGACAAGAAGACGATGCGCGAGTTCGATGCGTCGTGCCTGACGACGGTCGAGAAGTTGTCGGCCAAGGAGGTCTTGGCGCTGCGCGAACGGGAAGGCGTCAGCCAAGCCGTGCTCGCCCGTCATCTCAACGTGGCGGTCAAGCTTGTCGGAGAATGGGAGCGTGGCGAGAAGTGCCCGTCAGGCCCATCGCTCAAGCTGCTGGCGCTGATCAAGGCGAAGGGTCTCGACGCGATCGCGTGAAACCTCCCCTGCCCGCATCCGCGTCGACTTCGGTCCAAGAAGCGACGAGCCACCAAGAGTGCGAGGTGAATTCATTCATGCTGGGCACGGCCCGCAATGTGGGAAGTCTTGTGACTGTCTCGCTCCGCTGCCGACCACCCAGCGCAACAAATGGGCGACACCCAACGTCAGCAAGCCGGAAACATTGGCGAGAACGAAGCCAGCGCAGCCACGAACGCCGTGATGTCCAATGAGAGAGCCTTCTTCCACGGCTCGCCGCGGACATCGATACCTCGCTTGATGCTCTGGCGGCTGCCGCCGCGATCACCATCTGCCTCCCCCGGCCAGGGCGCGCACGCCGTAGTAGGATGGCGCGAGCACGACCAGCGACCACACGACCGACGCCACCACGGTGATCGGCGGGCTTAAGGACGTGGCTCTGCCGTTCGCGCAACGAGAAAAATCCGGGCATCCTTGCGCTGTGACCCATGTCGCCCCCGCTCCATGATCGTGAACCCCGCGTCTTCGATCTCCTGTTGCAGGCTCGATGCGGAGAAGAAAGACACAAAGGGCGCTTTACCCAAAAGCCGCATACCTGGAACAGCGAGGCGAAGGAGCACGTTCATCTCCGAGAGGCAGGGCGTCTTCGAGATAAACAGACCGCCCGGTTTCAGAAGGCGGTGGACATTCCGCAGGGTGGCCGGCCGA
>JANOJW010000764.1:0-5632 GCA_031418955.1 Hyphomicrobiales bacterium
CCGCCCGAGAGGAACGCGATGCCCGGGACCGCGGCCGGCACCGTGCGCTTGAGGATCCGCACCGTCTTCTCGGCCACCTCCTCGCGCGAGGCCTGCTTCGCGCATTGCTTGCCTGAAATCACCATGTTCGGCTTCAGCACGATCTGCTCGAGCGTGACGCGGTTGTAGTAGAGTTCCTGGAACACCTCCTTGAGCACCCACTCCGTCACCTCCGCACAGCGGTCGATGTCGTGGGAGCCGTCCATCAGCACCTCCGGCTCGACGATCGGCACGAGGCCGCCCTCGAGGCAGATCGCGGCATAGCGGGCGAGCGCGTGCGCGTTGGCCTTGATGCAGGTGTAGCTCGGCATGGTCGGGCCGATGTCGATGACGGCGCGCCACTTGGTGAACTTGGCGCCGAGGGCGGCGTACTCCTTGATGCGGCCGGGCAGGCCGTCGAGGCCCTCGGTCACCAACTCGCCGGGAGAGAACTGCAAGGGCTTTGTGCCGCCATCGACCTTGATGCCCGGCAGCGAGCCGGCGTCCGTGATGATCTTGGCGAACGGCGTGCCGTCTTTGGCCTTCTGGCGCAAAGTCTCGTCGTAGAGGATGACGCCGGAGATGTGGGACTTCATGGCGTCGGTCGAGCGGAACAGCATCTCGCGGTAGTCGCGGCGGGTATCGGCGGTCGACTCGGCCTTGATCGAGTCGAAGCGCTTCTTGATGGTGCCCGACGACTCGTCGGCGGCGAGAATGCCGCGGCCGGGCGCGACCATGGCTTGGGCGACCTTCTCGAGCGTCATCGTCATGGGGCCTCCAGGGCGGTTGCGTGTGGAACACGAATGGGCTGGCCACGGTTTAGCGCGGGTCCGCGCGCGAGGCCAGGGGGCGCGCGAGGAGGGTGAACGAAGTTGGGGAGTAGACGAACTCGGGGAGTGGGTCCTCATCTCCCCGTCCACGCGGGCTTGCGCTTGGCGAGGAACGCATCGAGCCCTTCCCGGAAGTCGGCGCTGGTGTAAACCTCGGCGACGAGGTCGTGGTCGTCGACCTTGGGCGCTGCCTCACGGATACGCCGCATCAGCTCCTTGGTCGTCGAAATCGTGAGCGGCGCATAACCGGCGATCTCGGCGGCGAGCGCCTTGGCCCGCGCCATCAGCGCGGCGTGATCCTCGACGAGCTCGGTCACGAGCGCTGCACCGAGGCATTCCTCCGCCCCCATCAGCCGCGATGTGAACAGCAGGTCGACGACGCGCGGCGCTCCGATCAGGCCGGTCAGCCGTTGCAGGCTGGTCGCCGACAGGCAGTTGCCGAGCGTGCGCGCGATCGGAAAGCCGAAGCGCATGTCGCGCGTGCCGATCCGCATGTCGCAGCAGGCCGCGATCGCCGCACCGCCACCCGTGCAAGCTCCGCAGATCGCCGCGATGATCGGCACCGGGCAGCGCTCGACGGCCGACAGGATCACGTCCACGGTCTTCTCGTAGCCGAGCCCGTCCTCGGGAGACTTGAAGGCGCGGAACTGGGCGATGTCGGTGCCGGCCGCGAACGCCTTGTGGCCAGCGCCCGTGATGATGATCGCGCGAACATCGCCGCCCTTCTCGATGCTGCGGCAGGTGTCGGCGAGGGCCTGATACATACCGAAGGTGAGGGCGTTGTACTTCTCGGGGCGGTTGAGTGTGATGGTCATCACCGCGCCGTCGCGGTCAACGAGGAGTTCGGACATGGGGTCTCTCAGGTGAACGAGGTGAGTAGGTGAGATAGGTAAGCCGGCGGTCTTCTCACACATATCTCACCTGCTCTCATATCTCACCTACTCCCCTTCGCTCCTTCAACTCGCGTTGCCGCTGCCGGGCATTCCTGATTAGATCGCTCGTCTCTCCTGTAACGAACCGAGGTCCCCATGCTCTATGAGCTTCGCGTGTACGACTGCTGCCCGGGCCGCCTGCCGGCGCTGCTCAACCGCTTCCAGAACCACACGACCAAGATCTGGGAGCGCCACGGCATCAAGCAGGGCGGCTTCTGGACGACAGTGATCGGCGGCAACAATCACCGGCTCTATTACTTTCTGACCTGGAACAGTCTCGCTGAGCGCGAGGAGAAATGGGCGAAGTTCCAGGCCGATCCCGAGTGGAACAAGGCACGCGCCGAAAGCGAGAAACCGGAGAACGGCGGGCCGATCGTCGCCAACGTGCTGAGCGAGATCCTCACCCCCACGGCGTTCTCGAGCCTGAAGTAACTGCAAAGCCGGCGCACGGCCGATGTCAGATACCCGACACCGAGCAACCGATCTGCCCGAGCCATCGATGTCGGGGGTCTGATACCAATCGCTGGGCTCATTGCTCCGCAGCCGGAATCGGACACCCGACCCGCACCGTCACTGGGCCTTGGACCACCCGTCTTGTCGGGCATCTGACACCTTCGACCGTCCCTGCGACCTATCACGGCCAAAAAGTCCCATGAAAATCGTTTTCCACGGCGCCAATGCGGCTGCGTTCCTTGCCGGTTTTGCCGAGATGGTCGGGCCGGGTCATGAGATCGCAGCCGTGCCGGACCGTCCCTCGACGCCGGTCGAAGTCGCGGCGTTCGAGCAAGCCGACGTGCTGATCGGCATCGCACTCGATGCGCAGCATCCCCGCCCGCGCGCGCTGCGGCTCTATCACGCGCCGGCGGCCGGCGTGGATGCAATTGACCGCGCGCTGCTGCCGACGGCGACGCCGCTGTGCTGCTGCTTTGGGCACGAGCATGCAATTGCCGAGTACGTGATGACGGCACTGCTGTTGCGCCACGTGCCGCTGCCCGACGCCGACCGTGACCTCCGGCAAGGCAAGTGGACCTGGTGGGCCGGCGGCTCGGCGGGCCTGCGCTCAGAACTCGGCGACGCCACTATCGGTCTCCTGGGCTTTGGGCACATTGGGAAAACCATTGCGGCGCGCGCGAAAGCGTTCGGCATGCGCGTCACGGCCGCCAATCGCTCCCCCGTGACGACCGGCCCGCTGGTCGATGAAAGCTTTCGTCTCGACCAGCTCGACGCGTTCATGGGCAGCGCCGATTACATCGTGGCCTCGCTCCCAAACAACGCCGAAACGAAGGGCCTGGTCGGCGCCCGCGCGCTTGCCGCCATGCGCCCGCACGGCGTCATCCTCAACGTCGGTCGCGGACCGGTGATCGACGAGGCGGCGCTCTACGCTGCGCTGGCCGAGCGGCGCATCGGCGGCGCCATCATCGATACCTGGTACGTCTACCCGAGCTCAGCGAACGCAACGCCGCATCCGGGCACCCAGCCGTTCCACACGCTCGACAATTGCGTGCTCACCCCGCACATGTCCGGCTGGACGCGCGGCACCATCCGCCGCCGCCAGCAGACCATCGCCGACAACATCCAGCGCCTCGCGGGTGGGCAGCCGCTGCTCAATCGGGTGTGATTTCGCGCAGACTCGCGCACGTGCGCCACGGATCGACCCGGCCCCGGGCAGACGCGAGCGGACAGACGGCGAGACGGGCCAATTTCTGCCGGGCCGGGCGCCTGCCGTAGGGCGCAATAGCGCGTCCACCGACCTGTCCCATCGCATCAACGATCACCGCGCGTATTGCGCCGTCTTCCAGCGGTGACCGTCGCGGCGCAAGACGCGCGTCGACGTCAGCGGGCGCGGAAAGCGTAGTGCTCGCGCTATTGCGCCCTACAGTGCGGATCGCGTTCGAGCACAGCGAACTTTCACGCGAGGCGCTTGCGCATCAGCAGCTCGGTCAGGCCGTCGAACACCAGGCTGTCGAGGCGGCCGGCGAGCACATAGCCCTCGCGCTCGTAGAGATGGCGGGCCGCGACGTTGAACTCCGACACGCAGAGCCAGAGGTTGCGAGAGCGGCCGCGCGCCTCGGCTTCCATCCAGCGGAGCGCGAGCGAGCCCACGCCGCGTCCGTGGAACGGCGGCAGCAGTCCGATCAGATTGAGGTAGGGGCCGTGCAGCCATGGATTGCGCACGACCAGCGCGCCGGCGACGCCCGCGTCCACGGTGATGGCGTAGCGAACAGCGCCGGGCTCGGATGCCGACAGGAACCGGGTCATCGCGTCGCCCGCATAGGAGACCCGCGCCCACGGGTCGATCGCCGCCAGACCGGGGCCGAGCACCGCCGCCGCGTCGGGCGTCATCGCCGCCAGCCGCACGGCTGCCCCGTCTCGCGCGACGCCGAGGTCGTGGCCGATCGGCCGGAACGGGTCTGGACGCTCGAGATTCATCGGTTGCCGCCTCGCTCAGAGGATGCCGCACGCGGGCGCCCGAACAGCGCGTCGTAGCGATCGGTGTCGCCGGGACGGGCGTCATAGCAGGTCGGCACGATCACGGGCCGGCCGGCGGCCATCAATTCAGACACCGTGACGAACCGCCAGCCCTCGGCCTGCATGCGCGGAATGGCGATGGCGAGCGCGGCGGCGGTGTTGTAGCCGCGGCCATTGGCATGCGCGAGGATGATCGAGCCGGGCCGGCTGTTGCGCATGATGGCGGCAGCGATTGTCGCCGCGGATTGGGCCGGCGACGCATCTCCCGTCGAAACGTCCCACTGGATGGCGCGCAGGCCGTTTCGTGCAAGTTCGTCCAGCGCCGCCGCATGGCACGCGCCGTACGGAAAGCGGTACAGCCCCATCTGCGCCGGGATCCGCGACAGCGGCTCAGGCGCGGCAGCGGCGCACTGGCGCTGAGCGAGACGGGCGCGCTGGGTGGCATAGGCGTCGAGCGGCAGGCGGATCTCCTGCTCGAGCGCCCGCGCGTCGAGGCCGCGTGCGTTGCGATGCGCCCAGCCGTGGCTCGCCATCTCGAGCCGGGGATCGGCGATCAGCTGCTGGGCGCGCTCGGGATGCGACATCAGCCACCGGCCGCCGGCGAACACGGTCGCCTTGGCGCCGTGGCGGCGCAGGATGTCGAAGATCGGTCCATCGTAGCCCGCGATCTCGCCCGGCTGCTCGCACAAGTCGAGCGTGAGCGCAACGAGCTTCAGTCCCTTCGGCAGCTCGACCCGGCGCACCGCACCCCGCTCGCCGCCCGGCGGGAAAATGCCATTCTGGCCGCCCGCTTGAGGCGTGACCACCGACCGCGTGGCTCCAGACCGCAGCGGGCGTCGCTCGCCGTCTGCTGCCGCGAGCGCCTGTGCGGGCCAGCAGCGCGCGAGCAGGCTGTCGGACTGTGTGGGTACAGGTTGGGCCTGTGATGGTTGGGCATGTGCAACGGTGCTCTGCGCCACGAGGGCGGCCAGCACGCTGCACAGCCTTGCGCGCTTGCGTATCATCATCGCGCGCTGATAGTTCAGGTACGCACCCCCTGTCGAGACGCAAAGGAGCTTCCCCCGTGGACATCGACTGGCAAGGCCGCACGGCTTCGACGGCGGATCTCGATATCTCCTATGTGCGCGCCGGCCGCGGCGACCCTGTCGTGTTCCTGCACGGCTGGCCGGAATTCAAGCGGACCTGGCTGCACAATGTGCCCGTCCTCGCCGACCGCTTCGACTGCATCGCGCCCGACCTGCGCGGGTTTGGCCGCACGCGCTCGAAGCTACCGCGCTCGTCCGGACGGTGCAGGAAATGGTCGCGCTAGCGCCCGACGCTCGGATGCGTTTGAACCACCGGCTCGGCTGTTTACGCGGAGCGATCAACGACATCACCTGGGTG
>JANOJW010000765.1:0-38884 GCA_031418955.1 Hyphomicrobiales bacterium
GCGGATAGGGAATGGATCAGCCCTTACCCAAGGATTGAACGATGTCCGACCTGCTGATCGAGCTCTTCTCCGAGGAAATCCCGGCGCGCATGCAGGGCAAAGCTGCCGAGGACCTGAAGCGGCTCGTCGGCGAGGGCCTGAAGACGCGCGGCTTGGCGACAGGCACGGCGATGGCGTTTGCGACGCCGCGGCGGCTGACGCTCGTCATCGAGAGCGTACCGGAGAAGTCGCCCGCCATCTCCGAGGAGAAAAAGGGGCCTCGCGTCGGCGCGCCCGATGCCGCGATCCAGGGCTTCCTCAAAGGCGCAGGGTTGTCATCGATCGGCGAGGCCGAGGTCGTGAAGGACGCCAGGAAGGGCGACTACTACGTGGCGAGGATCGAACGGCCGGGACAGCCCGCAGCCGTGCTCGTCGCCGACGTCGTCACCGAAACCTGCCTGAAATTCCCATGGCCGAAATCGCAGCGCTGGGGCGCGGGTGACTTCACCTGGGTGCGGCCGCTGCAATCGGTGATCTGCCTGCTCGGCGGCAAGGTCGTGGCCGTCACCATCGGCGGCATCGCGGCTGGCCGGACGACGCGCGGCCACCGTTTCCACGGCAACGGCGAAATCGAGGTCGCGGACTTTGCCGACTATGGCGAGAAGCTGCGGGCAGCGAAGGTGTTGCTGCCGGCGCCCGAGCGGGTCGAGATGATCCGCGAGCAGGCCCGCGCCATCGCCAAATTGGCCAAGCTCGAACTCGTCGAGGACGAAGCGCTGCTCGCCGAGAACGCCGGCCTTACCGAATGGCCGGTGGTGCTGATGGGCACCTTCGACGAGGCGTTCCTGTCGGTGCCGGGCGAGTGCCTGACCACGGCCATGAAAAATCACCAGAAGTGCTTCTCGCTGAAGGACCCGAAGACGGGCAAGCTCGCCAACCGCTTCCTGATGGTCTCGAACCTCACGTCCACGGACGGCGGCGAGGCGATCGTCGAGGGCAACGAGAAGGTGATCCGCGCGCGGCTGTCGGATGCGCGCTTCTTCTGGGACCAGGACTTGAAGCGCAAGCTCGAGCCGATGCACTTCGAGCTGAAGGGCATCACCTATCACGAAAAGCTGGGCTCGCAGTGGGACCGCATGGAGCGCGTCACCGAGCTTGCGCGCCAGATCGCGGGCAGCGTCGATGCCGAGCCCGACCTTGCCGGCCGCGCGGCGCAATTGGCCAAGGCCGATCTCGTCTCGGGCATGGTCGGCGAGTTCCCCGAGTTGCAGGGCTTGATGGGTCGCTACTATGCGCAAGCCGAGCACATGAACCCGAAGATCGCCGCCGCGATCGAGGAGCACTACAAGCCGCGCGGCCAGTCAGACACCGCGCCAACCGCGCCGGTCTCGGTGGCAGTGGCGCTCGCCGACAAGCTCGATGCGCTGGTCGGCTTCTGGGCGATCGACGAGAAGCCGACGGGCTCGGGCGATCCCTATCAGCTGCGCCGCGCCGCGCTCGGTGTGATCCGCATCGTGCTCGAGAACGACCTGCGGCTGCCGATCCTGCCCGCCGTGCAGAAGCATTTCATGGAGCGCATCGGCAAGATCCCAGCCAAGCTCTCCTCGCCCGAGCAGTTGCTCAAGGGCGTCGATTCCCACGCCCTGGGGCTCGACCTGCTCGCCTTCTTCGCCGACCGCCTGAAGGTGCATCTGCGCGAGAAGGGCGCGCGGCACGATCTCATCGATGCGGTGTTCTCACTCGGCGGCCAGGACGACCTCGCGCTGATCGTGAAACGCGTCGAGGCGCTGGATGCGTTCCTGAAAACCGACGACGGCCGGACCCTGCTGGCTGGCGTCAAACGCGCGACCAACATTCTCACGCTGGAGGAAAAGAAGGACAAGAAAAGCCACGCCGGCAAGTACGATATCAAGCTGCTGGTCGAGACCGAGGAGACCACACTTGCCGCGGCGGTCGAGTCCGCGCGGCAGGACACGGTCGCCGCGATCAACGTCGAGAGCTTCAAGGGCGCCATGAATGCGCTGGCCGAGCTGCGTGGCCCCGTCGACCGCTTCTTCGAGAAGGTGCAAGTGAACGCGCCGGACCCGAAGCTGCGCGAGAACCGGCTGCGGCTGCTCTCGGCGATCCGCGAAGCGACGCTGAACGTAGCGGATTTCTCCAAGATCGCGGGGTGATTCAGGGCGCCGACTGACGGTCTTGCGACGCATGCCATAACCGCGCGACTTCTATCGCATCTGGCTGAATTCGATACCAGACGACGATGCGCGTACCGGGGATCCAGCATTCGTAGAGGCCACGATGCTCGATAGCCAGTCCGATGCGGGGATAACTGGCGAGCGTCGTTCGCAGGAAGAGCATCACGCGGGACTTCAAGACGCGGGCCGGTTTCGCCGCATTGTTCCGAATGAGATAGTCAAGTTGACCGCCAAGATCCTGTCGTGCCTGCAAAGAGAGAACAACTCTCATACGCCGGCCGCTTTGAGCTTCGCCTCGTACTCGGCTTCGACGATATCGATATCAATGCCCTCACCGCGATCGAGGCTGTCGAGGGCTGCGTCCAGTGCAGCCAGATCGGCTGCTGCCAAGCTCGAAAAAACGCTCGCGCGCGAACGCGTTTGCAGCATCTCGGCCAATGCGGCGAGTTGCTCGTCGGGTAAGCGATCGAGCTGGGCTTCGATCGTTGCGATGGCTTCGATCCGGGTCATGATACTCGATTAGCATACTTTGCAGTCTGCTGCATTCCTCTGGCAGCCTGCCGCCTTCCCTTCGCGGCCACTCCGCGACTATAACTCCACCAAGCCCTTCGACCATCTCTCCACGGAGCCCCCGCCCATGCCCGGCCCCCTTTCTCATATCCGCGTGCTCGACATGACGCGCGTGCTCGCCGGCCCCTGGTGCGGGCAGAACCTCGCCGACCTCGGCTGCGAGGTGATCAAGGTCGAGCGCCCGAAGAAGGGCGACGATTCTCGCGCTTATGGCCCGCCGTGGATCAAGGACCAGTCGGGCAAGGAGACCAAGGAGGCCGCCTACTTCATGGCGGCGAACCGCGGCAAGAAGTCCATCACCATCGACATCGCCTCGAAGGCCGGACAGGCCCTGATCCGCGAGCTGGCCGTCAAAGCCGACGTGCTGCTCGAGAACTACAAGAGCGGCGATCTCCCGCGCTATGGCCTGGGCTACGAGGACCTCAAAAAGCTCAATCCGAAACTGATCTACTGCTCGATCACCGGCTTCGGCCAGACCGGCCCCTACGCCGAGCGCCCCGGCTTCGACTTCATGGTGCAGGGCATGGGCGGCTTCATGAGCGTCACCGGCGAGCGTGACGACAGGCCGGGCGGCGGTCCCCAGCGTGCCGGCGTGCCGATCGTCGACATCATGACTGGCATGTACGCGACGATCGCGGTGTGCGCAGCGATCGCCAACCGCGAGAAGAGCGGCCAAGGCCAGCACATCGACATGGCGCTGCTCGACACTCAAGTTGCGATCCTCGCCAACCAGGGCATGAACTATCTGGCGACCGGCGAGGCGCCGGGACGCCTGGGCAACACGCACCCCAACATCGTGCCCTACCAGTCCCTGAAGACCAAGGATGGCGACATCATCCTCGCCTGCGGCAACGACAACCTGTTCCAGAAATTCTGCGAGGCCGCCGACGCCCCCCACCTCGCCAAGGATCCCCGTTTCCTCAACAACGGCACCCGCGTCGCCAACCGCGCCGCCATGGACGCGGTGCTCGACCCCATCATGAAGCGGCACACCACCGCCGAGTGGGTGCTCATCCTCGAGCGCGCGGGCGTGCCCTGCGGGCCGATCAACACGCTGAAAGAGGTGTTCGAGAACGAGCAGGTGGTGGCCCGTGGCATGCGCATCGAGCTGCCGCATGCGACTGCCGGCAAGGTGCCGGTGGTCCGCAGCCCCATGCGCTTCTCCGGCACCCCGATCGAGTACCGCGCGGGACCGCCGACGCTGGGCCAGCACACCGACGAGGTGTTGAAAAGCCTCGGCAAATCGGCTGACGAGATCTCATCTCTCAAAACCGACGGCACGGTCTGAGGCCAAAACCACATTCCCTGCTTTTCACCCGGGTTGATCGAACTCTCACCCCGTACCTTTCGTCTGCGTATCTCCCGGCCGCGCGCGCAGTTCGAGGAATGAGATCATTGCGCCGGCGACGTCGGCGCCGGTCGCCTGCTCGATGCCTTCGATGCCGGGCGACGCGTTGACCTCGAGCACCAGCGGCCCGCGGCTCGAGCGCAACATGTCGACGCCCGCCACGTTGAGTCCGATCGCTTCCACCGCTTTCAATGCCGTCGCCTGCTCGAGCTCGGTCAGTTCCACCGCCTCCGCCTTGCCGCCGCGATGCAGGTTCGAGCGGAACTCGCCCTTGCGCCCTGTCCGCTTCATGGCCGCCACGATCTTGCCGCCGATCACCAGCGCGCGCACGTCGGCGCCGGCCGACTCGCGGATGAACTCCTGCACCAGGATGTTCACGTTGGCGGCCGAGAATGCCTCGATGATCGATTTCGCCGAGGCCTCCGTCTCGGCGAGGATCACGCCCATGCCCTGGGTGCCCTCCAGCAGCTTGATGACGACCGGCGCGCCGCCGACCTCTGTCACCACATCCTCGGCTTTGCGCGGCCCATGCGCGAACGCGGTTGCCGGCAGCCCGACACCGGCGCGGGCCATCAGCTGGATGGCGCGCAGCTTGTCGCGCGAGCGGCCGATGGCGACCGACTCGTTCAGGCAGAACACGCCCTGCATCTCGAACTGCCGCACCACTGCGAGGCCGTAGTTGGTGATCGAGGCGCCGATGCGCGGGATCACCGCGTCGTAGATCGGCAGCGTCTTGCCGCCCTGTCGCAGGAGGGGCCGGTTGGAGGTGATGATCATGTGGACGTGCAGCGTGTTGACGACGTCGATGTCATGGCCGCGGGCGCGAGCTGCCTCGACGATCCGCCGGTGCGAATAGAGGCTCGGATTGCGGGCCAGCATCATGAGTTTCATGTCAGGCTCTCGAGGGGGGCGGCTGCTGTATATCCGAACTGCCTATTTCTTGTTGAATTCCAGCGACTTCTGGCTCCACAAGTGCGATCGAGCCGAGATTGCCACGAACCGGCGAAACTATGCTATCGAAGTCGCGGATCGACGGACCCCGACGATAGCGCCATCCTCGGGCCATGTACCAGTGGCTTACAGGCTGCCTGTGGGCGCTTCGAGGTCGCGGTCTGGGGAAGCGAGCGGACGAGGAACGAACGTGACGTCACGTCCCAATCGGGGCCTCATTGGAATGCGCCGGCTCGCTGGCCTGCTGGTCGTTTGGGCGACCGCTTGGGCCGCGGCATTGGGCATTTCGGTACAACCCGCCCCCGCCCTGGAAATCGAGTTCTCCGGCCGGCCCGTCAAGCGCGACATCCTGGCCCTCTACGACGGCCGCCGCGAACGCCAGCCGCACGAGACCCGCATCCACAAGTTTGCCGAGATGCCGCTCAACTTTCTAGGCTACCGCATCGAATACGTCGACGTGAACCGCCGTCTGCCGGACCCAGCCGCGCTCGGCCGCTACCGGGGCGTTCTGACCTGGTTCGTCGAGCCGCTGCGCCAGCCAGAGGTCGTGGTCGCCTGGCTCGACCAGGCGACGGCGCGGGGCCTGCGGCACGTTGTTCTCGGCGAAGTCGCGCCGCCCGGCGGCGACTGGCTCAAGGCGCCGATCAATCGGCTGTTGTCGCGCCTCGGCCTCGAGAGCACAGGCGAGTTCGTGGAGCTGACCTACCGCGCCAAAGTCGCCGAGTTCAGCCAGGAGATGATCGGCTTCGAGCGCCCGCTCGACAAGGTGCTACCCGGCTTTCCGATCATGCGCCAGAAAGGGCCCGACACCGAATCGCACCTGACCATCGAGGTGACCACGGGCGGCGCGCGAAAGACCTCGGCCGTGGTGGTGACCGGGCCGGGTGGCGGATTTGCCTCGCACGACTTCACGATCCACTTCGAGCCCAACACCGACCGCGTCCGCTGGATGCTCAATCCGTTCGCGTTCTTCAAACGCGCTTTCGGCGAGGAGCGCTTCCCCATTCCCGACCCGACCACCGTCTCGGGCCGGCGCCTCTATTTCTCCCACATCGACGGCGACGGCTGGAACAACCAGTCGCAGATCCAGGGTTATCGCGAGGCCCAGCGCACCGCGGCCGACGTCATCCTGCGCGAGGCGATCCAGCCCTATCCCGATCTCCCCGTGACGGTCGGCCTGATCGCTGGCGACATCGAGCGCGAGCTCGGCGGCAACCCTGCTGGCCGCACCATCGCGCGCGAGATCTTCGCGCTGCCGCACGTCGAGGTCGGCTCTCACACTTATACGCACCCTTATGCGTGGCACTTCTTCGAGGCCTACGACCGGGACGAGGAGTTGCGTCGCGTCGAGCAGTACATCCCGCCCGACCTGACAACGCGCGAGCGCTTCACGCGCGGCGTCATGAAGCTCGCCGGCCAGGAGCCGCAGTCCGACCGCTACGATCGCTTCGTCGCTGGCACCGACGATTTGCCTCGGACGTATCTGCGCAAGCCGTTCGACCTCGAGCGCGAGGTCGCTGGCGCCCTGCAGGTCTCGGAGGGGCTCGCGCCGCCGGGCAAGCGCGCCAAAGCGTATCTGTGGAGTGGAGATACCACGCCGTTCCCTGGCGCCATCAAGGCTGTTCGCGATGCCGGCGCTCGAAACATCAACGGCGGCGACTCACGCCTCGATCGTGAGTATCCGTCTGTCGCCTACGTGCCGCCGATCTCCCGTCCTGCCGGTCGCGAGCGCCAGATCTATGCCGGCAACAGCAACGAGAACACTTACACCAACGATTGGACCGGGCCGTTCCACGGCTTCTTCATGCTCGAGCACACGCTGGCGAACACCGAGAAACCCCGGCGCCTGAAACCGTTCAATCTCTACTATCACATGTACTCGGGCGAGAAGGACGCAGCGCTGGCCTCGGTCCGTCATTTCCTCGACGCGGCGCGATCCGGTTTGGTGACGCCCGTCACCGCCTCTCACTACGCAGCGATTGCGGAAGATTTCTTCTCCGCAGAGATCGAGCAGGTCGATCTGTTCTCGTGGGCAATTACCAATCGCGGCGAGATGCAGACCGTGCGCTTCGATGATGCCGATCAGCTTGCGATCGACGTGCTGCGCAGCGTCGGCGTGATCGGGTCGAGGCGCGTCGGTTCGACGATCCATGTCGCGCTCGACCGGGCCGTCGATCGTGCCGTAGTGACGTTGCGCTCGCGCAGCGGCAGCGGTGCAGAGGCCGCCACGTCCAGCACGCCGCCGAGCCTCGTGGAAGGCCGTTGGCTGCTGTCCGGGATGGCGCGCGAGGGGTGCGGCTTCAGCGTCGACGCGCAGGGCTACGGCCCAGGCGACATGACCTGGCGCGTGCCGCCGCGGCAAGCCTACAAGGTCTCGGCGCTGCGCAACGGCCAATTGCTGTCGCAGGAGACGCGATGGGCCGAGGCCGACGGCACGTTCCGCATCCGGCTCGATCTGTCCGCCATCGAGCCGGTGAAACTGAAGTTCGATTGCCATGATTGAAGCGTTGCGCATCCGGTTTCCGGGGTTCGACGCCGCGGCCGAAGCAGCGGTGGCGGCCCCGCGCGCCCTGCGTGCGCACGCGGTGGTCATGGCCGCGCTGTTCGTCGGTGCGCTCGTTGCCGGTTACATGCTGCTGCCCGGCATCAACGAGCGCATCGCGGCACTCGAGCAGGACGGCCAGAACCGTGAGGCGCTGGCGCTCCTCGAGCAGCGGTTCAACCGCGGCGACCGATCGCAGCGAACGCTCTACCAGTTGCAACGGCTCTACGAGCATTTCGGCGATCTTGCCAAGGCGCGTCAGAAACTCGAGATGATCGCTGAGCTGCGCCCCAAAGACCCGGCAGTGCTCGGACAGCTCGTGCGGTTTTACCGGCAGACGCAGAACGAGGAGGGGTATCGAACCGCGCTAGCCCGCCAGGTCGCGACGCGCGCCACCGAGCCCGCCTGCAAGGATCTGATCGGCTACTACCGGGGCACCGGGGATTTCGCAAGCGAGCAGAGCGCCATCGAGTTCTGCCGTCAGCGCAATTATCGCCGAACTGACGATCTCGTCCGGCTCGCCTACCTCATCGCCGCCGATGGGCGCATTGCCGACGCGTCGGCCCTGCTGCGCTCGGTCGACGATCGGCGACGGCTGCGGTCCGATCGCGACCGGCGGTTGTTTTTCGCCGCACTGATCGAAGGCGGCCAGTCGGTCGAAGCGCAGCAGCGCGCGCTGCGCTGGCTGAAGGGGAGCAAGGATCAATTGTTTGCGCTCGAGTTGATCGACGGATTGGTCGAGGACAAACGCCACGACCTTGCCCTCGATCTCGCGCGCGAGGTCGGGGCGCCCGGCGATGCCGTTTCGCTGACGGTGGCGGAGTTGCTGCTCGACCGCAGTCAGGATCAGGCGGCGCGCTCCTACTTGCGGGGTTGGTACGACAAGGCGACGTTCACCGACGTCGACCTCACGCATCGGTTCGTCGGGGCCGCCCTCGACGCCGACGATCCGGACCTCGCGTTCATAGGAGCCGAGAAGTTTGGACTGCAGCGTCTCGGACAGCCCGAGCTCGTGCAGCTGGCGGAGGCATTGAGCGCTATCAGCCGGCGGGAGCAGTTCCAGCGCGTGCTCCAAGCGATCGATACGCAGACGCTGCGCGACAATCCCCTGCTCGCCGCCGCAATCGCTGTCGATCAGGGCGCCACGGAGCCCGCCCGTCAGCTGCTGGCGCGGGTCCAGACGGATAATCTCGCCGAATGGCGTTTGGCGCTCTGGGCTCGGCTGATGGAGACGACCGGCCGCCGGCCGCCGACCGCGAGAGGCCCGACGGCGCGACCGCCAACTCTCGAGCGGCCGCTTGCCGCCGGCACCAAGGCCGGCAATCGCGTGAAAGAGTTGCGGGACAAGCGAGCGCAGCGGCGGCAGCGGGCACGTCAGCCCGTCAGCCCACAGCCGGCCCCCGCGGCGCAGCCCAAATCCGGCGGAGCCGTTGTGTCTCCCGCGCCACCGCCGCCACCGTCCGCGGCGCCGGGCGGTGGTTGAGGCGTGACAGCGCGTCTATTTTGGCCGGCGCTGATTGCGCGCGGAGACAGCCGTCTGGTAGGGATGCACGACTGAAGCCACGACCGGTTGCGTCTGCATGGTTCCGCCGCTTGAGAGAGCCGACCGGTCGCGAGGAGGGGACGAGTGACTGAACCGCTCGAAAACAGGTCTGCGGCGCGCGCGTCTGCCCGGCCTCCGGCGGCAGAGTTGTCCAGTCCCGACGGGCGGTCCGCTGCGAGCAAGAGTGGCTTGCCGGTGTTGCCGCCGCTGACGGCGGTGATCGAAATCCTGCTGCTGATCGTCCTGCCGGCCGCGCTCGACTACGCGATCCCGTCGTTCCCGTCGCTCTCGGAGATGCAGCCGCACCTGTTCTGGCTGCCGATTCTGCTTGTGAGCTTGCAGTATGGCACGGTCAGCGGCCTGCTCGCTGCCGGCATCGCCATTGCCGCCAGTGCGCTCCTCGGTTGGTCCGAGCAGGAGCCCGGCGAGAACCATTTCACCTTCCTGTTGCGGGTCTGGTCGCAACCGATGCTCTGGCTCGCAGCAGCTCTTGTGCTTGGCCAGTTCCGGATGCGTCAGATCGAGCAGAAGCAGGACCTCCAGCGCGAGGTGGCCGAGCTTGCGACGCAGCGCAAATCGATCGCCGAATTCGCGGCCAATCTGCGGCAGCGTTGCGAGCGCCTCGAGCGCGAGATGGTGATGCGGCGAGGCCCGGCCGGCCGTGACGTGCTGGTGAAGTTGGCGCATCTCCAGCGCGGCATCCCCGGGCAGCAGCAGTCGAACTTGGTTGCCGAAGCGCTGGAGCTGGCGTTCGGCCGATGCCAGGCCTCGATTTTCGCCGTGTCAGGAAGCGGCGTACAGCTTGCCGAAAGCTTCGGCTGGCCAGCAGGCGTTCAGCGATTGACCGCGCTCGATGCAATCCACCCGCTGGTTTCGGCAGTCGTCGGCGACGGGCGGAGCGTGTCCGTGCTCGAGGCCGGCGACGAGGCCGCGCTCGCCGGGCAGGGCCTTGCCGCGGTCCCGATCTTCTCGCGGGACGGGACTCGAGTGGCGGGCTTCCTGAAGCTAGAGGCGGCCGAACCTGCTGTTCTGGACGGAACGCTCGCCGAGCGCATGCAGGTTGTCGCCTCGGCGCTTGCAGGCGTGGTCGACACCGCCCGGAGAGCGGTTGCAACACCGTCGCTTGTCCGCATCGTCGAGCAGGCAGCGCGTCCGAAGCTCTGGCGGCACGTTCGCCGTCACCGTCGTCCAGCCGAACCGCGCCAATCGAGCCGCGCTGGGTGAAGATGCGCCAATCCGTGCCGCGTGAGCCAAATCTCGCAACCGTCGACGCTGCAATGCCCGATGCCATATCCAGTCATCGCACCACTGCCGTGTGGGCCGCGTCAGCCGGCCTCGTCGGTGTCGCCGGCATTGCCGCCGTGCTTGTAGTCGCGCGTGACAAACTCGGACTTCTGGGCCTCGTTCATCTCGCTTCGATCGCTGTGATGGTCACCTATGTGTTTTGGCGGCGCAAAGCCCAATCGGACGCGTCCCTCGCGATGATCGCGCTCTTCGCGACGGCAGCCGTCGGGCCGATCGGAGCCTTCGGGGGCGCCGCCCTTGCGCTCCTTGCAACGCGACGGCCCGATCTCGGACTGCTGCGGATCTGGTATGATCGCATCGCGCTCTCGGTGGCGATCGACCCGGTGACGCGCTTCTCGGAAGATGTCGGCAGCGGCCGCACGATCAACCTGGCGGCAGATACCCCGGCGAGCTACGTCGACGTCGTCGAGCGCGGCACGCTCGACGAGCGGCAGACCGTGCTCAGCATTATCGCCCGGCGCTTCCATCCCGACTACCTGCCGGCGCTCACGCTGGCGCTGCGCAGTCCCGAGCCCGTCATCCGCGTGCAGGCAGCGGCCGTGGCCACCCACGTTCGCCCCGATATCACGCGCCTCTACCGGGAAGCCATCGCTGATCTCGACGACGCGGCAAAGTCTGCGGCGCCCGCGCTCGCCCTGATGCAGCGCATCGAGGCCATCGTCGCCTCCGGCCTGCTTGATGAAGGCGAGCGGCGTCAGGGGAACGGCATCCTCGACAGGCTCGGCGACGTCGTCGTCGCCGGATTGCGGCGCCGCGAAACCGCAATTCCAGCGGGCCTCCCGATCGAAATCGAAGCTGGCCTCGTCGATACGCTCGAGCGCGTGTTGATCGGACGCCAGCGCTTTGCCGAGCTCCGAACCCTGCGCAGCGCCCGCGGCTCGACCGTCGGGCGGCCCCACGCCCGCGTGCGCCGTCTCGCGACCCGGCCTTCGATCGAGGCGCGCGCATGACCCGCACCAGCATGCCCCATGCGATCAACGCCTCGACCGATCGAGAGACCGACGTCTGCATCCTCGTCGAGGGCTGCTATCCTTATGTCCCCGGCGGCGTGTCGGCCTGGATCGACTGGCTGATGCGCTCACAGACCGAGACCAGCTTCTCGATCGTGGCTCTGTGGCCGCAACCGACCGATCAGCCGCCGCGATATGCGCTGCCACCCAATGCGCTTGGGCTTCATCACCTCTACTTGCAGAGCTTCGGGGACGAGCCGGTGAAGTCGCTGGCCATGCCGCGCAACATCGGCGCACTCGGCGATGCACTGGGTCGCCTGCTCGCCAAGGGCGGGATCGAACCGTTGCGCGCCGCCCAGCGCGAGATCGCCGAGACCCGCCGGCAGGTGAGCCTCGCGCGGCTGTTCAACTCGCCGATCGGTTGGGAGATCGCGCGCAGCTCCTACCAGAAGGAGATGCCCTACGGCTCCTTCCTGCACTACTTCTGGGCTTGGCGAGCGCTGCTCGGCGGCCTGCTCGCGACGCTCGAATTTCCGCTGCCGCGCGCCAAGGTCTATCACACGATCTCGACGGGCTATGCCGGCGTGCTCGCCGCTCGCGCCGCACTCGAGACGGGGCGTCCCTCGCTGTTGACCGAGCACGGCATTTACACCAACGAGCGGCGCATCGAGCTGCTGATGGCCGACTGGGTCGCCGACACTGTCGACAAGGGCCACGCGCTCGACGATCCGCGCTTTGATCTGCGCGACATGTGGATCCACGCGTTCGAGGCCTACGCGCGCACCTGCTATGAGGGGTGCAGCGAGGTGATCACACTGTACGAGGACAATCAGCGGGCACAGCGGGCACTCGGCGCGCTCCCTCAGTCGATGCAGGTCATCGCCAACGGTATCGATCTGAAGCGCTTTCAGGCGCTGCGGCCGGCGCCGGCAAGCGCGCGGCCGACGGTCGCCCTGATCGGCCGCGTGGTGCCGATCAAGGACGTCAAGACGTTCATTACCGCCGCCGGCCTGCTGCGCGAGCGGGTGCCGAATGTGTCGGCGCTGATCCTTGGTCCCCTCGACGAGGAACCCGAGTATGCGGCTGAGTGCCAGGCGCTCGTGCGTGAACTCGGCCTCGAGGCTTGCGTGACGTTCACCGGCACGGTCAACATCCTTGACTATCTCTCCGAGATTCACGTGCTGGCGCTGACGTCGCTGAGCGAGTCCCAGCCGCTGGTGCTGCTGGAGGCGGGCGCTGCCAGCATTCCGTTCGTGGCAACCAATGTCGGCTCCTGCCGCGAGATCCTCGAAGGCCGGCCCGACGAGGTGCCGCAGCTCGGACCGGGCGGGATCGTCACCAATCTCGTCGCGCCCAGCGAGATCGCGGCAGCGCTTGCCGACCTGCTCACCGACCACGACAAGCGCCGTCGTTTCGGCGACACACTGCGCGAGCGGGTGCGGCGCTACTACGCCTCCGAGCGGGCCGCCGGCAGCTATCGCGATCTCTATCGCCGCCTGATCGAGATGCCGACCGCCATCGACAGCCGCACCGCCGCTTGACAGGAGCCACGCGCCATGGCCGGCATCGGCTTTCAGCTTCGCAAACTCAGCAACCAGGACACCTTGTCCTCGGTGGTGGCGGCCGCCGGCCATGCGGCGGTGATCGCGGCCGGCCCTTGGTTGTTCACGATCCTGAGCCTCGCCGCCATCACGCTGACCACAGATCGCCTCGTCGGCCTCGACACGCTCGCGAGCTTCCGGCTTGTCATCATCTACATGTTTGCGACATCGCTGGTGCTGACCGCGCCGATCACCATCGCGGCGACGCGGCTCGTCGCCGACGCTCTATGGTTGCGCCAGCCCGAGCGCGTCTCCTCGCTGCTAGTGGGGGCCATGTCGCTGTCGCTCTTTGCGACCGCGGCCGGCGCCGGAGTTCTGATCGCGGTGTTCGGACCGCCAGCGCCGATCGCACTGGTGCTCGCTGCAGGCTCCATGCTGGTCGGCTTGATCTGGGTCGTGCTGTCGTTCTGCGGCGCGGTGCGCGACTATCGCGGGGTCACTCTCGCGTTCCTCGTCGGTCTGATCGTCTCCGTGGTTGCCAGCATCTCCGCCGCGATCCTGGGACTGGGAGCCGCCGGCATCGCCTGGGGCTTCGTGATCGGACTGACCGTCACCTTCTTTGGTCTCGCCTGGCGGGTGATTGCCACCTTCCCGCATCCCGTGACCGACCCACTCCAGGGCGTGCGGGACGTGCTCGCCGGCCTCGACACCTATTGGCGGCTGGCGCTAGGCGCGCTCGCCGGTACGCTGGCCGTGTGGATCGACAAGTGGATCTTCTGGTTCTCGAGCGAAGGCGAACGGCTCGGCATCGGCCTCTATCACGCGCCGCTCTATGACAGCGCCATGTTTATCGCCTCGCTCGGTATCATCCCGGCGCTGTCGGCGTTCGTGCTGAGGCTGGAGACCGCCTTCTTCGAGCGCTACCAACAGTACTTCGCGACCATCGCCTCTCACGGCACCTATGCGCAGATCGACCGGGCGCGGGAGCGCATGCACACCTACACGCTCGACAACCTGACCCTGATCGCGGTGGTCCAGGCAGGCATCTGCGCTATCCTGGTGTTGACCGCGCCGATGATCGTCGATGCGCTCGGGCTGCAATTCCGGCAGGTGTCGATCCTGCGCTACGGCGCGATGGGCGCGGTGTTTCAGTTCGTGTTCATCGCTTGCTCGGCCATGCTGCTGTTCTTCGACAGGCGGCGCATGTATCTGGCCATGCAACTCGCCTACCTGCTGCTGATGGCGAGCCTGACGCTGATTTCGCTCCGGCTCGGCCCCGAATTCTATGGCGTCGGCTATTTCCTGGCCTGCCTGTTCGCCGGCTTCATGACCTACGTGATCGCCGAGCGCACGTTCGCGAACCTGAATTTCCTCACCTTCATCGGCAACAATCCGTCCATCGAGCCAGCACACACCGTTCAGCGACGCCGATGAGCACGCTGTTACGACCAGCTGTTACGACCAGCTTGCCGGCGGTCGGATCGTCGATTATAAGCACCGCTGTCGAGCCGCCCGGCAGGGCATGCCGTGGCGGCTCCTAATGCTCACGAACCCGCTCCGGGTCCCGGCCGAGACCTTCAGCCGCCAGGCAGAAGGCCTCATGGCCGGTCGCTTGCCGTTCGGCAGGCATCCGGGGCCAGAAAGGATAGCAAAATGCCCAAGTTGAAGACCAAGAGCGGCGCCAAAAAGCGCTTCAAGATGACGGGCACCGGCAAGGTGATGGCGGCGGCCCAGGGCAAGCGACACGGCATGATCAAGCGCACCGCGAAGTTCATCCGGACCGCGCGCGGAACGATGGTGTTGAACGACAGCGACGCCAAGATCGTCAAGAAGTACATGCCCTACGCTCGTTGATGCTGGGCCTTCGGATGCCAAAGGCGCATCTGGCCCGCGACACAGCAACATCTTGAAGTGACGGAGATTTCCAATGGCACGCGTCAAGCGGGGCGTTCAGGCCCACGCGAAGCACAAGAAGACCCTCAAGGCCGCCAAGGGCTACTACGGCCGGCGCAAGAACACGATCCGGGTCGCCAAGCAGGCGGTCGAAAAGGCGATGCAGTACGCCTATCGCGATCGCAAGAGGCGTAAGCGGAGTTTCCGCGGGCTGTGGATCCAGCGCATCAACGCCGCGGTGCGCGAGCACGGCCTCACCTACGGCCGGTTTATTCATGGCCTCTCGGTCGCTGGGATCGAGATTGACCGCAAGGTGCTCGCCGACCTTGCCGTCAAGGACGCGGCCGGCTTCAAGGCGCTCGTCGATCAGGCCCAGTCCGCCGCCAAGGCGGCCTGAGCACGGCTGTAGCGTGACGGCCGACTTGACACTCCGACCCATCGGTGCCCGGCTTGGTGCCCGAGGATAAACTTATGCCCGCGGACAGCGAGCCCGATAGCCATACGCTGGGTTGGATGCGCCGCATCGATGCGAAGTTGGACCTCTTGGCTGACATTGCCCGGGAGACCCGAACTCGTGTGGGCTTTCTCGAGCAGCAGGTAAGTTTGCTCGAGCAAAGATATGCCTCGGTTTCCAGTCGCCTGGACGGGATAGAGTACCGTCTGGAGCGCATCGAGCGACGGTTGGATCTCGTGGATGGCCAGACGGAAAACGTCTGATCCTCGCCAGCGTGCGAACTGCTGTAGGATCAGCCAAGGCCTGCTGGCACTCCGGCCGAACTCGATAGGGTGCTTCAATGAGCCATCAGAATCTCGGTGCCATCGAGACCGCGCTTCTTGGCGACATTGTCGGCGCGACGGACCTCGCCGCCATCGAACAAGTTAGGATTGCCGCGCTGGGCAAGAAGGGCCGCGTGCCCGAGTTGATGGCAACGCTCGGCAAGATGGCGCCCGACGAGCGCAAGAGCTTCGGCGCGGCGGTCAACGCCCTCAAGACCAAAGTCACAGACGCCCTCGACGCGCGCAAGTCCGCGCTCGAAGCGGTGGCTCTGTCGTCGCGGCTCGCGTCCGAACGGGCTGACGTGACGCTGCCCGTGCGTCCTGGTCCGATGGCCGAGGGCCGTATCCATCCGGTCAGCCAGGTGTTCGACGAGATCGCCGAGATCTTTGCCGACATGGGCTTCAGTATTGCCGAGGGGCCGGACATCGAATCCGACGATCTGAACTTCACCAAACTCAACATCCCGCCCGAGCACCCCGCCCGGCAGATGCACGACACGTTCTATCTGAAGTCACCGGCGCGCGTTGCCAAGGGTGAGCCGCCGTATGTGCTGCGCACGCACACCTCGCCCGTGCAGGATCGCAACATGATGAGCCAGAAGCCGCCGATCCGCATCATCGTGCCGGGTCGCGTGTACCGCATGGACTCGGACGCCACGCACACACCGATGTTCCACCAGATCGAGGGCCTCGTGATCGACGAGACGACGCACTTCGGCCACATGAAGTGGTGCCTGGAAGAATTCTGCAAGGCGTTCTTCGAGGTCGATCAGGTCAAGATGCGGTTCCGCGCCTCGCACTTCCCGTTCACGGAGCCCTCGGCCGAGGTCGACGTCGGCGCCGAGGCGATCGGCAAGCCCGGCCAGTGGCTCGAGATCCTCGGCTGCGGCATGGTGCATCCGAAGGTGATCGCCAACTGCGGCCTCGACCCCGAGAAGTACCAGGGCTGGGCGTTCGGCATGGGCCTCGATCGCATCACCATGTTGAAGTACGCCATCCCCGACCTGCGCGACATGTTCAGCGCGGACCTCCGCTGGCTCCGCCACTACGGGTTCTCAGCCTTCGACGTGCCGACGCTGGCGGGGGGCATGGGAGGGTGACTTTGGAGTCACAGGAGTCGATGCAACCTTAACTCAGGATCAACACAAGCTGGATTGAGCTGAGTCGCCATGTTACTAAAAACGCAACAGGGAAGGGGCCGAGGACTTGCCCCTTTAACGCGCACCGGTTTGCCGCCATTCACACCGCCCGCTGCAACGGGTGCCCGGAGAGGGCTCGGTGTGCGCGGTAAAGGCGTTAAAGCCCCGTCCCCATCGACACAGCTCGCTTGTTGCCCGGATTCGGATGAAATTACTGCCGCAATCGAAATTCGACCGCGAGAGCTGATGCAGTTCTCGCGGTCGAAGTTGCTTGCGTGCAACAGATCGTGCAAGCAGATGAGGGCATCGAAACAGGCTGAGGGGCCGCAGCAAAAGGTTGGCTGGAGGTCATAATGCAAGATCGAACACCTATTTCACCGCCAAATGCAGCGGAGCTTGCTGATCGCGTGGCGACGCTTGAGCGCGAACTGGCCGTGCTGAAGTCGACTGTGGCTGTTCTTGTGCGTGAGACGAACGCCAAGATGCTAAGTACTTTTGGTACGATACCTGACGATGAGATCAGCCGCGATGCAGAAAGGCTCGGCCGCGCCTATCGCGAACGGCAGCCCAAGTGCTGATCCTCGACTCGGATCATTTCAGCGCTTTAATCAGAGGCACGTCGAGGGGCCTCCCTTTGCGTAATCGGTTGGCTCTAGTCGATGTGCCTTTTGCGATTTCGATGGTTACGGTCGAGGAAGGGTTCTGGACAGCCGAAGTGGCGAAAGCTCGCAATTCGGCAAACCGCCTACGGGCCTATGAGTTGCTGCGGATGTTTACACATAACCTCGCGAACTGGACGATCGTGCCCTGGACCGAGAGTAGTGAAGAAGCACTGACTTCGCTGATGACGAGAAAGCTCGGCATCGGAACCATGGATCTCCGCATCGCCAGCATCGTGCTAGCGAACGATGCAATGTTACTCACTGCCAATCTCCGTGACTTCAGCAAGATTTCCGATCTCCGGATGGAGTATTGGCTGAAAGACCCCAAGACCGAGTCCACTCCATGAAATTCACCCTCTCCTGGCTGAAGGATCATCTCGAGACGAGCGCCACGCTTGCTGAGATCAAGGCGAAGCCCGTAGCGGCGAGGCCGATACTGCAAATCAACGGCCCCAAAGTATGCTACACGAGATGCCATGGGTAAGATCGAGAACATCACCATCGGGTTGCCGACCGAGCTTCTGGCGGATGTGCGGAAGGTCGTGAGCGCCGGTGAATTCAAATCGCAGGAAGAACTCGTCCTCGCGGCCGTCAAGGCATTGCTCGAAGGACGAGAGGCGTTTGGCTTGACTGACGCGGATCTCGGCTCGCTGTGGGATGCGGGCGTTGCCAGCGGTCCCGGCCAGTTCGCTTCTGTCGATGATCTGGTTGCGGAAGCCGAGCGGCGCGCCGCAAAACAGACCAGCTAACGACCAAGATGCCCGGAGTCGCTCGATTCACAGCTCAGGCTGAAGCGGACCTACTGTCCATTCACGCCGCCATTGCAATCCGTAGCGTCGCTGCCGCCAACCGACACATCCGCACGATACATGCGAAATGCCAATTGCTCGCGGACATGCCTGGTATCGGTGCTCGACGAGATTCGCTTCGCAAGGGGATGCGGCTTTGGACCGTCGGCAAGCATCTGATCTTCTATCAGATCGAGACCGACGGAATTCTTGTCGTTCGGGTCGTCTGGGGCCGCCGAGATCTACGAAAAATCTTCCCATGACTGCCATCGCATCGTTACGGCTCGCCACAGAGCCGCCAGCTCCGACCGAGACCATCCCATGAAATTCACGCTGTCCTGGCTGAAGGAACATCTCGACACCACCGCGACGCTCAGCGAGATCAAGGCGAAGCTCGACCAGATTGGGCTGGAGGTCGAATCGATCGACGATCCGAGCGCGAAGCTCGGGGCTTTCACGATCGCCCGCGTCGTCGATGCCAAGCGGCATCCGCAGGCCGACCGGCTGCAAGTGCTGCAGGTCGAGATCGAGCCCGGCAAACCGACTGTCGAGGTCGTGTGCGGCGCGCCGAACGCCAGGACCGGGCTCGTCGGCGTGTTCGCGCCGCTGGGCGCCTACATCCCGGGCACCGGCATCACGCTCGAGAAGAAGCCGGTGCGCGGCGTCGTGTCGAACGGCATGATGTTGTCGGAGCGCGAGATGGAGCTGTCGGAGAACCACGACGGCATCGTCGAGCTCGAAGCGGCGGCGTTCGCCGGCAAAGTGGGCAAACGCTACATCGACGTGCTGGGCCTGTCGGACGCGGTGATCGAGATCAAGCTGACGCCCAATCGCCCGGACTGCACGGCGGTGCGCGGCATCGCGCGCGACCTCGCGGCGGCGGGCCTGGGCACACTGAAGCCCGAGAAAAAGCTCGACGGCGTCGAGGGCACATTCGACTCGCCCGTCGACATCCTGCTCGAGTTCCCTGGGATGGCAAACCCGCCGTGCGTTTGTTTCGCCGGCCGCTACATCAAAGGTATCGACAACAAGAAGCCGTCGCCGCCGTGGATGCAGGCCCGCCTCAAGGCCATCGGCCAGCGCCCGATCAATGCCGTAGTCGACGTCACCAACTACATCATGATCGACCGGGGCCGACCGCTGCACGTCTACGATGCCGACAAGCTCTCGGGCGCCATCCGCTCGCGCATGGCGAAGGCGGGCGAGCAAGTGTTGGCGCTGAACGGGAAAACCTACACGCTCGACGAGACCATGTGCGTGATCGCCGACGCCCGGGACGTGCACGATATCGGCGGCATCATGGGCGGTGAGCATTCGGGCTGCACGCCCGAGACGAAAAATATCCTGATCGAGGCGGCGTTCTTCGATCCCGTCAGCATCGCCACGACGGGCCGCAAGCTCGGGCTCACGTCCGATGCCCGCTACCGCTTCGAGCGCGGCATCGATCCAGCCTACATTGAGCCGGGCCTCGATCTCGCGACCCGCCTGATGCTCGACATCGTCGGTGGCACGCCCTCGAAGAGGAAGGTCGCCGGCAAGCCACCGGTGAAGCCGTTCACCGTCGAGTTCGAGTTCGCGCGCGTCGAGAAGCTGATGGGCATCAAACTGCCGGAAGCGCAGATGCACCGGACACTCGAGGCCTTGGGCTTCGCCTTCGACGGTAAAGGCCCGAAGTTCAATATCACCGCGCCGAGCTGGCGGCCTGACGTGAACGGCCCCGCTGATCTCGTCGAAGAGGTCGCACGCATCGCCGGCCTCGAAAGCGTGCCGTCGGCGCCGCTGCCGCGCCTGCACGGCGGCGTCACACGGGCGACGCTGACCGACCTGCAAAAGCGTGTGCGCCGCGCCCGCCGCACGCTCGCCGCACGCGGCATGGTCGAGGCGATCACGTGGTCGTTCATCAGACAGTCGGAGGCCGAGCATTTCGGCGGCGGCGCAGAGGCGTTACAGCTCGCCAACCCGATTTCGTCGGAGATGACGACGATGCGGCCGAGCCTGCTGCCGGGGCTCATCGCTGCGGCAGGACGCAATCGCAACCGCGGCTTCGACGACGTCGCGCTGTTCGAGGTTGGCCAAGCCTATCGCGGCGACGACCCGGGCGACCAGTTCGTGACCGCATCAGGCGTCCGGCTCGGCGCCGCGCGCCTGATCGGAACGGGGCGTCACTGGGACGGCAAGGCCGAAAGCGCCGACGTGTTCGATGCCAAGGGCGATGCCGTCGCGCTACTGACGAGCCTCGGCTTCGACGCAGCGAAGGCGCAGATCACGCGCGATGCGCCGGTCTGGTTCCACCCAGGCAAATCGGCAACGCTGCGGCTCGGCCCCAAGGTCGTGCTCGCGCATTTCGGCGAGTTGCATCCCGAGACGTTGAAACTGATGGATGTCAGCGGGCCCGCCTCGGCCTTCGAGGTGTTCCTCGGCAGCTTGCCGGCGGAGAAGCGCAAGTCGCGCGCGAAACCGGCGCTCGACCAGGCCGAGCTGCTACCCGTGCGTCGCGACTTCGCGTTCGTGCTCGACAAGGTAGTGGCGGCAGGCGACGTGATGAAAGCAGCGCAAGGTGCGGACAAGGCGCTGATTGCCGGCGTTCGCGTGTTTGACGTGTTCGAAGGCGGCAGCCTCGGCGTCGACAAGAAATCGCTGGCGATCGAGGTGACGCTGGCGCCCAAGCTAAAGACGCTCACCGACGCCGAGATCGAGGCAGTCGCCGCCAAGGTCATCGCCGAGGTCGGTCGGGCGACCGGCGGCGTCATTCGCGGGTGAGTAGCGGCGTTGTGTTGCCGCCATCGCTCAACCCTGGACCAGCCTATAGGCCGTGCCTGCTTTTTCGACTCGGCCGAGGCCCGGCCACGGGAAGTGGTAGCCGAGGAGTTGCGCTCGTTCGGCTGCCAGTCGGTCGAGGATGCGGCGGCGTGCGGCGGCGGCTTTGGCGGCGTCCATGTCTGGTCCCCAGTGCCAGTCCGGCTCGGCGAACGAGATCACGGATTGGACCAGCACATCGCTGCCGATCAGCAGCTGTTGACCGCCCGAGCGCACGAGGACCGAGACGTGGCCGGGAGTGTGGCCCGCCGTGTCGACAATCTCGACGCCGGGTGCGATCTCGGCGCCGGGCGCAACAGTCTTGATGCGCGACGCGATCGTCTTGAGCCGGCGGTGCGTGCCTTGCGCAATGCCCTGGAATGCTTCGGGCACGCGCGTGTGCACGTCGGGGTTCATCCAGTGGTCGAATTCGGCCGCCGTCATCAGGTGGTCAGCTTTCTCGAACAGCGTGTCGCCGCCGAGCGGATCGATGACACCCCAGAGATGATCGGGATGCGCGTGGGTGAGCAAGACCTTGGTGATCGCCTCAGGATTCAGACCTGCGGCCTCCATGCGCTCATGAGCCTTCCCCAGCGTCGGCATGAAGTCGGGGCCTGCACCGGCGTCGATCAGGATGGTCTCCTTTCCGATCCGCACGATTGCAATGTTCACCTCGGATCGGAAACCCGAGAATGTCTGTCCGACAGTAGCAAAGGTCTTCTCGATCGTCCCCTTGTCCTGGCCCGGCAGCACGAAGGCGGCGGGAACATCCATCGCACCATCGGAAACGATGACGATCTCCGCGTCGCCGAGCTTCAGCTTGTGCACGGCTGGCGGCGACTGTGCATGCGTCGGCCAAGGCGAGAGCGACGCGGTTGCGCTCAGCCCGGCCCAAGCCGCGCGACGAGACATCATGATGCTCATGAGCTGCTTGCTCCGATGCTGCGGCGGGTCAGTTCTGGGCCGTTGCCTTGGCGATCCGATCGAGCAGCTTGTTGACCTCTTCGAGCGCTTTGGCGCCGCGGCCCGTCACGTTGACCCGGCGATAGCCGACCACGACTTCCTTCGTCGTCGCGGCACGCTGGTAGATGAACATCACGTAAGGGCATTGCGACATGTTGGCGGGGTCCGCCTCCATCATCGCGCGCGACAGCTTGGCCGAGCAGAACGTGAAGAACTCGGCGTGCTGGTAGACGGGCTGGTTGGAACCGACATCGGGGCCGGTCCGCGCGAGCATGGCGGCGATGTTGCCGGAGTAGTCGATCTTCAGGCCCTCGCCGATGATCGCCTGCTCGAGGTCGATGCGAACGTCCTCGTAGGCCGCGCCCTTTCGCGTGTAGGTCATGGCGTCGGTCGCAAGCGCCGGCCCGGCGAGGGCGGCCGCGCCGATCAGCAAGGCGGCAAACGTCTTCCAGGTGTTTCGCAGGGTCATGTCAGCCTCGTTGCCCGGTTTCGTTCCTAGCTGGAGCGTGGATCGCTACAGGGAATCAGAACCAAAGTTCAATCACGTTGTCCGCGATCATACCCGATCTGGCAGGTTACGCATGGCAGGCCAGGACTGACGATGGCGCATTGATCTGCTACGTCGTCTGGGCGCGTATCGACACCACTCCCAGCTTCGAGGCCGCACCGACCATGACCGCCGATCGCCAATTGTTCGAAGAGCTCGATCCCGAACCCCGTCTGCTGATGGGCCCCGGCCCGGTCGACGTCTACCCCCGCGTCCTGCGGGCCATGTCGGTGCCATTGCAGGGCCAGTTCGACCCGCAGTTCACGCAGTATATGAACCAGGTGATGGCGCTCTATCGCCAAGTCTACCGCACCAAGAACCAGTGGACCTTCCTGATCGACGGCACCGCGCGGGCCGGCATCGAGGCCTGCCTTGCCTCGATCATCAGTCCCGGCGACCGCGTACTGGTGCCGATCTTCGGGCGCTTTGGTCATCTCCTAACTGAGATCGCGCGCCGGGCGCGGGCCGAAGTGACCACGATCGAGGCCGAGTGGGGAACCGTGTTCCCGACCGACGCGATCGAGGACGCGGTGAAGCGGGTCCGTCCGAAGCTCGTCGCCATGTGCCAGGGCGATACCTCGACCACCGTGCTGCATCCGCTGGCCGAGATCGGGCCGATGTGCCGCCGCCACGGCGCGCTGCTTTATGTCGATGGCACCGCGTCGATCGCCGGCAACCCGTTCGAGACCGATCTCTGGCAGATCGACGCGGCCTCATGCGGCCTGCAGAAGTGCCTGTCGGGTCCGCCCGGCTCCGCGCCCATCACGTTCAACGAGCGGGTCGCCGAGATCGTCACAGCGCGGCGCCATTTCGAGGCCGGGATCAGGCCCGCGGATGCGGTCGACGGCAACGGGCCGATCATTCAGTCGAACTACTTCGACCTCGCCATGCTGATGGACTACTGGAGCCCGAAACGGCTCAACCATCATACCGAGGCGGCGTCCATGCTGTATGCGGCGCGGGAATGCGCGCGGGTGGTGCTGGAAGAAGGCCTGGACAAGGGGCTAGCGCGCCACCGGCTGGCGTCGTCGGCGCTGCGAGCGGGGCTCGAGGCGATGGGGCTCGAGCTGTTCGGCGATCCAGCCAACCGCATGGCGAATGTCACCGGCGTGGTGATCCCGAAGGCCATCCGGGAGCCCGACCGGCTGCGCGCAGATTTGCTCACGGACTTCGGGATCGAGATCGGCACGTCGTTCGGTCCGCTCGCCGGGAAAATCTGGCGGATCGGCACGATGGGCTACGTCTGCCGCCGTCAGAACGTGTTGCGGTGCCTCGCCTCGCTGGAGCAGGTGCTCCGCCGCCACGGGTTTGCGGCGTCGGCAGGCGCGGGGGTGGACGCGGCAGCCAAGGTTTATGACGCGGCGGCGTGAAACTCTTGCACCGTTCGAGGCACCTCGATCGGTTCGAGGCCGTTCGCGGTGCGTCCCCGTCTCGCCAGCAGATGATGGCTTCGGCCGGCGGGCCCGCGACGGCACACGCCGATGTGATAGCGCGTCGGGCATCCGCGCGGCACGACGCCCCGTTGACGCTTAGGAGAGCGGCGGGAAAGGCCGTCTCGTTGAACGAACAATAGAACCGTTGGAGATGACCATGAAGACGCAACTCCGGATCGCTGCGCTGCTGCTCGCGGCAGCCGTCACCGGCCCAGCGCTCGCCGCCGGCAGCGTGATCGTCGGCGGCCAGCCGATGCTCCCGACGAAAACAATCGTGCAGAACGCCGTGAACTCTGCCGACCACACCACGCTCGTCGCCGCCGTCAAGGCGGCCGGCCTCGTCGAGACGCTTTCAGGCAAGGGTCCTTTCACAGTCTTCGCGCCGGTTAACTCCGCCTTCGGCGGGCTCCCGGCCGGTACCGTCGACACCCTGCTGAAGCCCGAAAACAAGGGCCAGCTCACCGGCGTCCTCACCTATCACGTGGTGGCAGGGCGCCTGACCAACGCCGACCTCGCGCGCCGCATCCAACAGGGCGGTGGCACGGCCAAGCTCAAGACCGTCGCCGGCGGCTCTCTGACGGTTTCTATGAACGGCCCGACCAACATCATCGTGCGCGATGGCAACGGCGGTGTCGCCAACATCACCGTCTACGACGTGATCCAGTCGAACGGCGTTATCCACTCGATCGACAAGGTGCTGCTGCCGAAGTGATGCTTCGGCTCCAACTGCCCGACGATTCCGGCCGGTGCTCGACGACGCGCCGGCCGGCGCGCATGATTATGAGCAATATTCACATTCAGCACCGAGCAAGGGGGAATCCCGCGTCGTGCGATCTTGCGGCGAGCACCCAGCTGGCTCGTTAGCGAGAAGCTGCCCGGTGATAGAGAGGTTCTCTTTTAGGTCGCGTCCACACCTACGCCCGCGCTTTCACGACTGCTTCATTCCCGACCACCAGGCGCAGGAGCCGGGGCCGACGGTGTAGTTGCCGTCGATGACCTGGACGGGCGCGCGCTGTCCGTCTGCAGCGGCCTTGGCGCGGATGGTTCGGGTGGCTGAGAGCTGCTCGGGCGGCATCCAGGCGCGCTCGTGTCCCCACAGGCTCGGACCGTAGTGTAACTCGGCCGGCTGCCACGTCGCCCTATCGATCGAGCGGCCGCCCCAGCCGTACTCGATCATGAAATCCTCCGGCGTCCGGGCATAAAAGGACGTCATGAAATCGTTGGTGTGACGGCCGAGCGTGGTCGAGACTCGGTTCTCGGCTAGGGCGACGTCGTAGGCCTGCCCGACGTCGTCGAGCGCGTTCAGCTCCATCATCAGATGATGCACGCCGCGGCGGCCGGTCTCGATCAGTGCGAGGCTGTGATGGCGCGGGTTCAGGTGGAAGAAATAGGCCTTGAAGGGTTTCAGAACGTAGTCGCTCAAGTTGAAGCCGAGCAGGTCCTGGTAGAACCACAACAGGTCGTCGACCCGTTCCACGTGAAGCACGGCATGCCCCATGCCGAGTGCGCCGGTGCGGAAGCCGGTGATCGAGCGGCCAGGTTTGAAGGGGTCTTCCGTTCGTTCAGCCCCGTGGAACGCCTCGAGGCGGTTTCCCGCGGGGTCCGTGAAGGTGAGGCCGGCGGCGATCCGCCGCTCGTCGCAGTCGGTGCGAGACAGGGGCGTCGTGTCGACCTTGCCGTCGTGCAGTCGGGTGGCGAGCGCGTCGAGGGCCGCGCCGTCCGCCACCTCGAAGCCGAAGGCGGCCGGCGCCGCGCCGCTTCTGGTGACGACGATGCGCTGCTGGTGATCATCCATGCGGAAGCGGAGAAGGCTCGCGGTCTTCTCCACGAGCTGGAGGCCCAGGAACTTCTCGCCAAAGGCTGCCCAATCGTCGAGACGCTCCGACTGGATGCCGATGTAGCCGAGGGATTGGATGGTCATCGCTGGTCTCCAAAGTCGTTCGGCGTTAGTCGTTGGTCGTTGGTCGTTTGCAGCCAGGAGCCCGTGCATGCCCCGCATTCCATATCCCGACCTCGCCAAGGCCTCGCCGGAGGTGCGTGACATGCTCGGCCGGCTGCCGTCGCCAGCGAACATCTTCAACATGATGGCGCACGCCGAAACTCTCCTCAAGCCTGTGATGAAGCTCGGCGGCACGCACCTGGGCAAGTTGCAGCTCGATCGTAAATTGCGGGAGCTGTGCCTGCTGCATGCGGTGAAGCTCGAAGGCGGCGACTACGAGTGGGTGCAACACGTGCCGATTGCGCTGGAGTTCGGCGCGACGCAGGTGCAGATCGATGCGCTGGCCAAAGGCGACGACGCGGCGGCGTGCTTCTCGGCGGCGGAAAAGGCCGCGCTGGCGTTCACGCGCGAGGTGGTGGTGAACGTCAAGGCGTCGAAGGCTTCGCTTGCGGAGGTGCGGCGGCATCTCTGCGACCGCGAAATCGTCGAGTTGATCATGATGGCCGGGTTCTACATGACCCTGGCCCGGCTGACCGAGACGCTCGGCGTCGAGAACGATCCGCCGATGGGGGCGGCGCTGGTGCGCGGCATCGAGCAGCGAGTCAAGACGAAGGGTTGATCGTGCGGTGATCCGCAGCGCCGACAGGGGCCTCAGCCGTCCAGCACGTTCGGGAGGTGGATGGGCCAGCGCCACGGCAGGACGAGGATGGCGTCGAGGCCGATCTCGTGGTCGCGGTGGGCCGGGTGGCGGGAGAGCCAGTAGTCGGCGGCGTCGGCGATACGGCGGGCCTGGCCAGACGTCAGCGCCGATTGCGCATCCTCGAGAGTGGCGCGGCGCTTGACCTCGACGAAGGCCAGGCGCTTGCCGCGCACGGCGACGATGTCGACCTCGCCGTAGGGCGTGCGGTGGCGGCGGGATAGGATCCGATAGCCCTTGGCGATCAGCAGGGCAGCGGCTGCCAGCTCGCCGCGGCCGCCGCGCTTCAATCGCGACCGGCGCTCACGCAGATCCTCAGGGGACGCGGCGCGGCGCGGGCTGCGAGTCATGAGCGATCGTCCGAGCGAGCTTTGAGGCCGAGGTCGTAGACCCGCGTGCGCGGGACCTTCAGGCGATCGGCGACGGCGCGCGCGGCGTCTTTCAGGCTCGTGCCCTCGGGCAAGGCGGCAAGCGCAGCGGCGATGTCGTCGTCGGTGACCTCGCGCGGCTGTGGCGGCGCGACGAGCACCACGATCTCGCCCTTCACCGGCACCGCTAGTCCGGCGAGCACACTGGCGGGCGTGCCGCGGCGGACCTCCTCGAAGCGCTTGGTCAGTTCGCGCGCCATGACCACCTCGCGGTCGCCGGCCAACTCGGCGAGGTCGGCGAGCAGTTCGGTCAGGCGGCCCGGCGCCTCGTAGAGGATCAGTGTGGCCGGCATGGCAAGCAGGGACAGGAGACGGGTGCGTCGTGCGGCCTGCCTGGGCGGCGGGAAGCCGGCGAAGACCAGCGTGTCGCTCGGTAGCCCGGAGACGGTCAACCCGGCGATCAGGGCCGAGGGCCCCGGCACGGGATACACCTGCCGGCCGGCGGCGATGACGGCCTTGACCAGCCGATAGCCCGGATCGGAGACCAGCGGCGTGCCGGCATCACTGATCAGCGCGACGGCCTTGCCCTCGGCGATCATGGCGACGATGCGCACGGCCTCGTCGGCCTCGTTGTGCTCGTGGAGTGCGCGCAGCGGCCGGGAGATGGCGTAATGCGACAGCAGCGTGCGGCTGTGGCGGGTGTCCTCGCAGCAGATCAGGTCGGCGGCGGCGAGCGTGGCAAGCGCCCGCAACGTGATGTCGGCGAGGTTGCCGATCGGCGTCGCGACGACGTACAGACCCGGCGCGAGCGGCTCGGCCAGGCGGCGCTGCAGCTCGGTGGCGGCGCGGGTCGCAGTCGTGTCGCGTGCAGCTTCGTCAGACATGGGCGATCGAGCCATGGGCAAGGGCCTCGCGGTCCTCGGGATTATCGCCGTGGCGCGAGGACTGCTTCTGAGGACAAGTAAGCGTTTTCACGCGAGTGTGGCTCCAAAGCTCTGCCCGCAGGGATTGCCGATGGCTATCGCTCGGCGCGACGACTAGAGTACCCCTGCGCCCGTCTGACCCAACACGGACTTAATCGAACGCTTATGCAACGCCGTTTCGATCGTCGGCAAACGCTGAATGCCCTGATGGCTTCGACAGCCGTCGGGACCGCCGGGCTGCTTGGGGCCTGTGCGGGCGGCACTGGCGTGCTCGGACCGACCGGGTCGCTCCCGTCGGCAGACGGCGCCGCGGCTGGTCCACGCCCGGCGCGCCAGAGCGAGACTGTGAAAGTTGCGTTGCTCGTGCCGACAGGCGGCAGTCCGCAAGTGGCCGCGATCGGCAAGGCGCTGCAACAGGCCGCCGAGATGGCGATGTTCGAGCGGCCCAGTGCGGGCCTGCAACTCATCGTCAAAGACGACAAGGGCACGCCTGAGGGGGCGAAGGCTGCCGCGGACGAGGCGATCAAGGCCGGCGCCGAGATCATTCTCGGGCCCCTGTTCGGCCGCTCGGTGCAGGCGGTGGCCCCAGTGGCGAAAGCCGCCAATGTTCCCGCGATCGGTTTCTCCAACGATACGACCGTGGCAGGGCCGGGCGTTTATCTCATCGGCTTCCTCCAGGAAACCGAGGTGGACCGCATCGTTGGACATGCTGTGCGCAACGACCGCCGCATGTTCGCCGCGCTGCTGCCGGACGACGCGGGATCGAAAATGCTCGGGTTGGCGTTCCGCGCGGCGGTGGAGCGCGGCGGCGGGCGGGTAGCGCTGGTCGAGACCTATCAGATCGACGAGGCCGGCATCCTCGATCCGAGCCGCAAGCTGCGCGAGGCGCTGAAGGCCAGCGAGGGTGGCGGCGACATCGACGCGATGTTCGTGCCGGGTGGCGCGGACGTGCTGCCGCAGCTGTCGTTCCTCATTGGGCAGGCGAAGATCGACACGCAGAAGGTGAAGCTGCTCGGCTCGAGCGGTTGGGATTATCCTGGCATCTCCCGGGAGGCGCGGCTTGCCGGCTCCTGGTTCGCGGCGCCCGATCCGCGCGGCTGGGTGGATTTCTCCACCAAGTTCTCCAAGACCTACGGCTCGATGCCGCCGCGGCTCGCGAGCCTCGCCTTCGATGCGGTGGATGTCGCGTCCAATTTTGCAGGGCAGCCCAAGGGGCAACGATACGTCGCCGCCAACCTGACGCGAGTGTCCGGGTTCGTCGGCGTGGACGGACCGTTCCGGCTGCTGCCGAACGGCCGCAACGAACGCGCGCTCGCGGTGCTCGAGGTGCAGAAGTCGGGGCCGGTGGTGATCGACGGCGCAGCGGCATTGCTCGCCGGCGGGCCGATGGCGGCGCCGCGCTCGTCCGCCGGGCTCAATTGACGAGCGGGTCTGTCGGGTAGAGGGCCGTCTGCACTTCGGCCAAGACATGATGACGCTATACCGTGTTGTGTCATGTCGGGTCTCGCGCGTGCAGGGTGCTCTGCCCGACAGCGTTCAGTTGACAAAGGCCCGGCGGATTATCACTGTCCGGTCGGCGCACGCATCCGCACGGAAAGACCCGCGATCCCATGGCTCAGCTCTCGCTTCCGAAGAACTCGAAGGTCACCACCGGCAAGACTTGGAACAAGCCGTCGGGGCAAGGCGACTGGAAGGAGTTCCGGATCTATCGCTGGAACCCGGACGATGACGCCAACCCGCGGCTGGATACGTACTATGTCGAGCGCAAGTCCTGCGGGCCGATGATCCTCGATGCGCTGATCAAGATCAAAAACGAGATCGATCCGACACTGACGTTCCGCCGCTCGTGCCGTGAGGGCATCTGCGGGTCGTGCTCGATGAACGTCGACGGCACCAATACGCTGGCGTGCCTGAAGTCGATGGACGACGTGCGCGGCGCGGTGCGCGTGTATCCGCTGCCGCATCTGGAGGTGATCAAGGATCTGGTGCCGGATCTCACCAACTTCTATGCACAGCACGCCTCGATCGAGCCATGGCTGAAGACGACGACGCCGGAGCCGCCGGGCGAGTGGAAGCAGGCAAAGCCCGACCGCGAGAAGCTCGACGGCCTCTACGAGTGCATCCTGTGCGCCTGCTGCTCGACGTCGTGCCCGAGCTACTGGTGGAACTCGGACCGCTATCTGGGCCCGGCCGTCCTGCTGCAGGCCTATCGCTGGGTGATCGACAGCCGTGACGAGGCGACGGGCGAGCGGCTCGACAATCTCGAGGATCCGTTCCGGCTGTACCGGTGCCACACGATCTTGAATTGCGCCAAGGCCTGCCCCAAGGGTCTCAACCCGGCCAAGGCCATCGCCGAGCTGAAGAAGCTGATGGTGGAACGAAGGGTTTGAGGGGCAACCTTGCGCCGTAGGTCGGGTAGAGCCCTGCACTTGCGAGACCCGACGCGACTCGACGCAGCGCTTGTCGGGTCTCGGCCGAAGTGCAGGCGGCCTACTACCCGACCTACATGTCACCGGTCGCATTCCGCGCGAGTTGAGGTGGGCCGAGGCGGCGGTAGATTCGGACCAGCCCCTTGTACTCGGCGTGGCCGTTGTCGATGATTGTCAGGCGGATGGTATTGTCGTCGATGCGCTCGACCCTGCCGCGGCCGAAGTCGCGGGTGCCATCGGCACGGTTCCAGCGTTCGTGCATCTCGTCGCCGGAGAGCGCCCAGGTGCCGGTCGATCCGGGTACCAGCTCGCCGTCGGGGCCGGTGCCGAAGTGATAGAGCAGCCGGCCGTCCTCCCATAACGTCCAGACGATGCGGACGGTGCGGCTGAACTCGACGTTGTGGGTTTCCCAGGCGCCGACGAAGAATACGCTGTTGAGGGTGGCGACTGAGCGGCCGGCCGGTGTCTCTCCCTCACGCGCGGTGAGTGGTGACGCTACGGTCAGGAGCCAGAGCAGCACCACCGACAGACCAGCACGCATCATGTGATCCTCCGAAATCCGGCGAAATCGGGGTTGGCTCGATCAATGTGTGGCGCTGCTGAAGCGAGCAACCACCAGCGCCGTGAGCCACCCGAGCGCCAACCCTACGATGCCGGCGAGGGTTGCGTCGACCAGCCATCCGACGAACCCGGCGATCTGGCCGAACACGGCGCCGACGGCCTTGGCGAGGCCGTGAATGGCGTGGGCCAGCGCGCCGAGGCCGTATCCCTCCAGGCCGTGCAGAATGATGCCGCCGCCGACCCACAGCATCGCCGCCATGCCGACGAGGCTCAGGATTTTCAGCAGTCGCGGCATGAAGCGGACGAGGCCTGAGCCGAACGCGCGCACGGCACCGGTGCGTGCCGTCTGAGCGAGATGCAGGCCGACGTCGTCCATCTTCACGATCAGCGCCACGGCGCCGTAGACGGCGACGGTGACGAGAATGCCGACGAGGCCAAGCGTCGCCGCCTTGCCCCAGAGTCCTGGCGTCTCGACGGTAGCCAGCGTGATGGCCATGATCTCGGCTGAAAGGATGAAGTCTGTGCGGATGGCGGACGCCACTTTAGCGGATTCGTCGGTGCCTCCAGATGCCGACGCCACAACCGGGGTACGCGCCGGCTGCGGGTGGGCAGCTGAAGGCGCAAGCGAGAGATCCGGCGCGTGCAGCAGCTCGTGCACCTTCTCGTAGCCTTCGAAGCAGAGGTAGAGGCCGCCGAGCATCAGCAAGGGCGTGATCGCCCAGGGCGCGAACTGGGTGAGCAGAAGGGCTGCCGGCAGCAGGTACAGCAGCTTGTTCTTGAGCGAGCCCCACGCGATCTTGGCGATGATCGGCAGCTCGCGTTCGGACGCAAAGCCCGTGACATAGCGTGGCGTCACCGCGGCGTCGTCGATGACGATGCCAGCCGTTTTCTTGCCGGCCTTGATCGCCTGGACGGCGACGTCGTCGAGCGAGGCCGCGGCAGCCTTGGTGATGGCCGCGATGTCGTCGAGGAGTGCAAAGAAGCCGGAGGACATTCTAATAGGGGTGAATGGTCGCTCGTCATTCGTCAATAGATCGCAGTTGCTACGATCGACGCACCCCTCACTCGGCCTTGATGCCGGTGAGCTTGATCAGCTCGGCGATGCGCTGCGTGTCGGAGGCGAGGTGGCGCGCGATCTCGTCCGTCGTCTGCGACGTCAACCCGACGTTGATCGCCAGCATGCGCGCCTTCATTTCCGGTGTGCGTGCGATCTCCTGTATCTTCGCGTTGAGCAACTCGACGATCTCCTTCGGCGTGCCGGCCGGCGCCCACACCGCATACCAGCTCGGCACGTGAGCGTTGCCGTAACCGTGCTCGTAAAGCGTTGGGACCGCGGGGAAGTCCGGATGCCGCTCGGTGTGACTGATGTCGAGCAGCGTCAACTTGCCGGCTTTCACATGTGGGATCGGGTTGATCTCGTTCATCATGTGGATGGTGCCGGCGAGTAGGTCGTTCAACGCATCGGCGCTGCCGCGATAGGGCACGTGCAGGATGTCGACGCCGGCGCGGATCTTCAGCATTTCGATGCGAAGGTGCGAGGAGGTGCCCTGCCCCGCCGATCCGTAGGCGAGCTTGCCGGGATTCTTCCGGGCGTAGTCGATCATCTCGGGGAACGTCTTCACGCCGACCGAGGGGTGGATCGCAAAGCCGCTGATGAGGTCGCCGACCCGGGCGACCGGCATGAAGTGTTTCGCCGGATCATAGGCGAGCTTGCGAAGCAGCGGCGCCACCGTGACAGGGGCGTTGGGCGTCAACAGGAGCGTGTAGCCGTCGGGCGCCGCCTTCGCCACCGCCTCGGTGCCGATCGTGCCGCTGGCGCCGCCCCGGTTCTCGACCACGAACTGCTGACCGAAGACTTTCGAAAGCTCGTCGGCCCAGGGGCGGCCGATGAGATCGGTCGCGCCGCCCGGTGCGAACGGCAAGATCACCTTGATCGGCCGCTCCGGCCACTTGCCCTGCGCGCGCAGCACAGCGGGCGACGACACCGACAGCGCTGATGCACCGGCGAGCTTCACGAACGTGCGACGATGCATCGGTTACTCCTGTCGAGGCTGTCGAGTGCGCTGTCGCGACGACGGCACCGCGAGAGATCACTCGATCTTCACGTTGGCGGCCGTGATGATGTCGGCGTTCGACTTGATGTCGTCCTCGAGTGACTTGGCCATCTGCTCGGGCGTCTGGATCGGGACGATGGCGTTGACGGCCCAGAGCTTCTTCTTGAACTCGACGTCCTGGGCGAGCTTGATCATCGTGGCGTTGAGTTTTGTCACGATCTCCTTCGGCAGGCCGGCCGGCCCGAACATGCCAAACCAGATCGGCACGTCGATACCCGGGAAACCAGCTTCGGTCAGCGTCGGGATATCGGGGAAGTCGGGATTGCGGACAGGGCCGTTGATGGCGAGCAGGTGCAGCTTGCCGGCCTTGACGTGCGGCAGCGTGATCGGCTCGTTCATCATGTGGATGGTGCCGGGGAGCAGATCGTTCAGGCTGTCGGCACCGCCGCGGTAGGGCACATGCAGGATGTCGACGCCGGCCTTCATCTTGAGGGCTTCGAGGCGGAGGTGGTTGGCCGTGCCGTTGCCCGACGAGCCGTAGATCACCTTGCCGGGGTTCGTCTTGGCGTACTCGACCAGCTCCTTGATGGTTTTGATGCCGAGCGAAGTGTGGATCGAGAAGCCGTTGGTCACATCGCCCGTGCGCCCGATGGCGATGAGGCCCTTGGTCGGATCGTAAGGCACCTTCTTGAGCGTCGGCAGCACGGACAAGGGCGCGTTCGGCGTCATCAGCAGCGTGTAGCCGTCGGGCGCGGACTTCACGACCGCCTCGACGCCGATCTGGCCCGAGGCGCCGCCGCGGTTCTCGACCACGAACTGCTGGCCGAGCGCCTTCGAAAGCTCGTCGGCCCAAGGGCGACCGATGGCGTCGGTGGCGCCGCCCGGGGCGTAGGGCAGCACGACGCGGACGGGTTTTTCGGGCCAGTTGGTCTGGGCGGCGAGGGGGCCAGCGAGCGCTGTGCCAGCGGCGAGCGCGGCGAGGGTGGTCAAGACATGACGGCGAAGCATGGTGTCAGTTCTCCCTTGGAAGTTCGACGAATGACGGTGCAGCGGGGCCGGGTCTTGGCGACCTTCTGAGGCCCCCCTCGAGATGGCGTTTACTCGAGCTTGATGTTGGCTGCCTTGATGACCTCGGCGTTGCGCTTGATGTCGTCGACGAGGAACGCCGCCATCTCGGCCGGCGTCTGGAGCGGCACCTCGACGTTGATCGCGCGCATCCTGGCCTTCATGTCGTCGGTCTTGGCCAATTCGACGACCTTGGCGTTGAGCTTGGCGATGATGTCGGCCGGCGTGCCGGTCGGCGCCTGGATCGAGTACCAGATCGGCACGTCGGCATTGGCGACGCCCGCCTCGGTCAGCGTCGGTGTGTCAGGGAACTCCGGATTGCGTATCGGGCCGTTGATGGCGAGGAGGTTGAGTTTGCCGGCCTTGACGTGGGGAAGCACGACGATCTCATTCATCATCTGGATGGTGCCGGGCAACAGGTCGTTCAGCGCATCGGCACTGCCCCGATAGGGGACGTGAAGGATGTCGATTCCGGCGCGGAACTTCAGCGTTTCGATGCGCAGGTGCGTCGCGGTGCCGAGACCGGCCGAGCCGTAGATCAGCTTGCCGGGGTTCTTCTTGGCGTAGTCGATCAGCTCCTTCATCGTCTTGACGCCCACAGACGGATGGATGACGAACCCAGCGAGCAGGTCGCCGACGCGGGCGACGGGGGCGAAGTTCTTCTCCGGGTCGTACGGCGTCTGGCGCATGCTGGGCAGCACGGTCATCGTCGCGTTTGGCGTGAGCAGGAACGTGTAGCCGTCGGGCGTTGCCTTGGCGACGGCCTCGGTGCCGATCGCGCCACCCGCGCCGCCGCGATTCTCGACGACGAACTGCTGGCCGAAAGCCTTTGCCAAGGCGTCACACCAGGGACGGCCAATGGCGTCGGTGGCGCCACCTGGCGCGTAGGGCAAAATCATCTTGACGGGCTTGTCGGGCCAGCTCGAGGCAGTTTGGCCGAGGGCCGCCGGCGCGACAGCGGCCGAGGCGAGCGCGGCGCTTGCTGCACCTAGGAATTCACGACGACGCATTCAGTCACTCCACATCACAAAGTTCCGGCCACATCTCAAGCACACGAACGGGACACAGGGCGCATTGTTGCGTCCCGCGTCCCGGAGTCAATCGGCGAGTTCGATCGCTATTCCCATTGAAGGGAATTCGGTCTCATTCCTGGAACGCGACTTCGCGGGCCTTCCTGACGTTGGGCAGGATGATCACGATCAACAGGATGAGCGAGGCGATGAGGAAAATCAGCGACAGCGGGCGCTGCACGAACACCCACGGATCACCGCGCGACAGCAGCATGGCGCGGCGCATGTAGACCTCCATCAGGGGTCCAAGCAGGAAGCCCAGTAGCAGCGGGGCCGCCTCGCAGCGCAGCTTGACGAAGATGTAGCCGAGGACGCCGAAGAACGCCATCATGTGCACCTCGGTCGCGAGGTTGTTCAGGCTGTAGACGCCGATGCAGCAGAAGAACAGGATGGCGACCGCGAGCAGGCGATAGGGCACCATCAGCATGCGCACCCAGATGCCGATCAGCGGCAGATTGAGCACCAGCAGCATCAGATTGCCGAGCCACATGGAGACGATCAGACCCCAGAACAGGCCCGGTTTCTGATCCATCACCTGCGGGCCAGGCTGGATGCCGTGGATCATCATGCCGCCGATCATCATCGCCATCACCGGGCTTGCCGGAATGCCGAGGGTGAGCATCGGAATGAACGAGGTCTGGGCGGCCGCGTTGTTGGCGCTTTCGGGACCCGCCACGCCCTCGATCATGCCCTTTCCGAACCGCTCGGGCGTCTTCGAGAACTTCTTCTCCATGGCGTAGGAGGCGAACGAGGAGAGCACGGCGGCAGCACCGGGGAGCACGCCGAGCAGACTGCCGAGCAGCGTGCCACGAATGATCGGCATCGTGCTCCGCCGCATGTCCTCTTTGGTCGGGTAGAGATGGTCGACCTTCGACGTCAGCAGGTCGCGCCGGTCGGTGTTGCCCAGATTGCTGATGATCTCCGCCATGCCGAAGACGCCCATGGCCACGATGACGAAACCGATGCCGTCGAACAGGTCGCTGATGCCGAAGGTGAAGCGCGTGTTGCCCGTGTTCACGTCGGTGCCGATGAGGCCGAGCAGCATGCCGAGGAAGATCATGCCGAGCGCTTTCAACGGCGAGCCCGAGGCCATGACGATCGCCAGCACGAGACCCAACAGCATCAGCGAGAAGAAGTCCGCCGGCGCGAATTGTTGGGCGAGCTTGATCAACGGCGGCGCGGCCACCACGATCAGGCAGGTGGCGAACGTGCCGGCGATGAACGAGCCGATCGCGGAGATGGCGAGCGCGGGCCCCGCGCGGCCCTCACGCGCCATGGCATGGCCATCGAGTGCGGTGACGACGGAGGCAGCCTCCCCCGGCAGGTTGACGAGAATCGCGGTGGTCGAGCCGCCATACAGCGCGCCGTAGTAGATGCCGGCGAGCATGATCAGCGCGCCTTCCGGCGACAGGTAGTAGGTGACGGGCAGCAGCAGCGCCATGGTCGCCACCGGGCCGACACCTGGCAGCACGCCAATGGCGGTGCCGATGAGAGTGCCCATGAAGCACCAGAACAGGTTCGGTACGGTGAACGCGACGGAGAACCCGAGCGCGAGATTGGTGAAGAAGTCTGCCATCAGCGCACCAGCCAGTTGAACATGCTATAGATTGCCTGAATCGGCCGCTTGACCAGCCAGCACACGTTGCATTCGGCGAAGGCGGGGCAGGTGTTGATCGGCATGCCGAGCATGCAGATGAACATCAACCAGGCGCCGACGATCATGATGGCGAGAAAGACGGCGAACTCGCCCCATTTCGTTTCGGCGATGCCATAGGCGCACAGCGACATCGACAGGATCATGGCGATGACCAGTCCGAGGTGATCGATGGTGAGGCCGAAGAGCACGACGGAGGCCGTGATGATGATCAGCGGCTTCAAGTTGAGGCCGGTGATCTCGCTGTCGCCCGAGGCGTACGATTTGAAGGCGAGGATGCCGCCGGTGAAAATGAGGCAGACCGACAGGATCGCAGGAAGGACGCCGGTGCCGGGGCGGTTCCACTGCCCCATGGCGTAGTCCTTGCCGATGATGAGGGCTCCGATCCCGACGAGAATGAACAGGAGCCCGGTGGCCATTTCCTGGCCGATCTTGATACGCATACCTTGGACGCCCTCCCGAAAGAGCATTTTCCGGACTTTATACGGAGCCGGTGCCGTAGGGTAGACGAGATAGCGTACATCATTTTGGCCGCGGGGTGGTGTAACTGTAGCGTCACATGCGAGGCACTGCATTGCAGACTTCTCGATTGACGATCACTCTTGGCATCGCGAGGCTCGAACGACGTCAGCCCTCTTCAATCGGATTTTTGAGATGCAATTGCGTGCTGCCTGGACCATCGCAGTGCTTGTCACGCTGTTTGCGGCTGAGCCGGTCAGTGTCAGATCCGCTGGCGCTCAAAGCCCGCCATCGCCGAAATCAGATGCAGCGACCTTCGACGCCGACAAGGGGCGCGTGCTCGACGCCCTGTTTGCAGCGCTGCATCGCAGTGCCGGCGACGCCGAGGCCGACGCGGTGGTCGCGCAGATCTGGGCGACGTGGTCGGGTTCGGGAAAATCAGACATCGACCTGATGATGGCGAAGGCGTCGGGCGCCATGCAGTCGCGCAACTACGGGCTGGCTGTATTGCTGCTCGACGAGGTGGTGGACGAGGCGCCGCTGTTCGCGGAAGGCTGGAACCGGCGCGCGACGCTGCGGTTCACGATGGGCGACCATGCCGGCGCGTTGGCCGACGTCGACAAGGTGCTGGCGCTGGAGCCGCGGCATTTCGGGGCGCTCGCCGGGCGCGGCATGATCCACATGGCGGCGGAGAAGTGGGAGCAAGCGCTGGAGGCGTGGCGAGCGGCGCTGAAGGCCAATCCGTTCCTCAAGGAGCGGCACGGCGTGATCCCGGAGCTGCAGCGGCGGGTGGAGAAGGGGCGGTTGTGAGGGAGGATAACGCGAGGTGAGCTTTTATGTGTGTAGTCAGCCACAAGGCTGACATCTCAACACATTATTTATTCGATTCGTTGACGCTCGGGCGAATCAAGGGCATGACTGATTCTAGATCACAGAACGCTAGATTCGGCGGTGTCAAGTAGGATATGGTGCTTGATGTCGAGCTATGGAGGTGGTCATGGCGTTCAACTCTATGCGTGACGCACTTCGATGGATGTGCGGCGGGGATGCAAAAGAACGATCGGTCTTTGAGACCGAAAAGGAAGCTTACGAATTTGTACTTCGGCTGTATAAGGACACTGGCGGCGTGACGCCTGAGTTGCGGCGCGCATATGAGTTCTACCAAAAGAACTTCGATGACGGATGCGAACCAGTCGTTCGACCTGAAGCGGGTCAGGATAGGTCCGCTGGCTGACGAAAGTCCAATTCACACGTTCCGGTGTGGGGAACGGGAGATTGACGACTGGGTTGCGAACAAGGCGCGCAAGCTATGCGACATAAACCGAGTCAAAATTTTCTGCGCCACTGAAGATGGCGGGTCAACCGTTCTTGGATTCTATGCGCTGTCGCTAGACTCGAAGGAAACCCGGTTCCTGCAAAGGATGTTTCGGCAATATACTCATTTGCCTGTGGTTTACATCCAGTACATTGCCGTCCAACGGAGCATTCAGCGGAATAAACTTGGAACGACATTGCTGATAAATGCCTTGCGGCGCGCTCACGACGTGTCACAGCATGTAGGGTTCCATGGTGTTGCACTGCGATCCCTCAACGAGGACACTGCCCGCTTATACATGCGGTATGGGTTTGCTCCAATTGATAAAAACGTCAACCCGTTGATGCTTCTGCCAATTCATTCACTGCGCGACCTGGTTTCGGGTCAATCGTCCTAGCCTGATCTATTCGCCCTACTTGACTTGACCG